>NZ_JBITDA010000012.1:0-233942 GCF_044453765.1 Streptomyces sp. NPDC051636
CCGCTACGACAAGACCGCGACCATCTACCTCGCCGGACTCCACATCGCCGGCATCTTCCTCTGGTCCGCCCGATGATCCAAACGAAACCGCCTAGGACCTGAGGTGGTGCAGCAGGAGTAACGCGGCCGCCATGTTGGCGGCCGGGACCTCCCCACGGGCGACCATGTCGGGGACGAGCTTGAGGGGGACCCATTCCCGGCGGTCCGACTCGAAGTCGTCCACGGGGTGTCCGACGTACTCGCCCTCGTCGGCCCAGTAAATGTGGTGCCGGGCGTCCGTGAGGCCGTTGGACGGCTCCACGCTCATGAGGTGGTGCAGGGGTCCCGGCCGCCAGCCGGTCTCCTCCTCGAGTTCCCTGGCGGCCGCGCACGCGATGTCCTCGCCGTCCTCGACGACCCCCGCGGCCAGTTCCCACCCCCAGCTGTCCGTGATGAAGCGGTGGCGCCACAGCAGGAGGACCTCGTTGGCCTCGTTGACCACCGTGGCCACGGCGACGGGCCGCAGCCGTATGAGGAAGTGGTCGAGGTGCCGGCCGTCCGGCAGCTCGACATCTGCGAGATTGACGCTGAACCAGCGGTTTGCGTACACCGTTTGTTCGTTCTGTTTCGTCCACTGCACGGTTCTGCCACCTTCCGCCGAGTAAGTGGCAATATCGCAGCAGCGTGTCTCCTGAACCTACAGCGGTACGCGCAGCGCGCCGTCGATGAGTTCGGCGGCCTCGGTGGTGCCCGCACAGCCGCTGCGCACGAGGTGCTCGCGTACCGCGCGCAGTCGGTCGCGCAGTCGCTGGGACTCCATCCCCCGCGCCTGTTCTGCCATCTGGACCGCCGTGGCCACCGCCTTGTCCGCGTTGCCCTGACGCAGTTCGATGGTGCTGAGCATGGCGAGCCGGTGCACCCGGCCCCGGTCGTGCGCGGGGTTGTCCACGGCCGCCGCCGCGTGCTCCCGGGCCGCCGCCAGTTCGCCGAGGCTGAGCAGCGCCTCGGCCACCTGGACGTTGACCAGGCCCGGCTGGACATAGCCGGTCTCGTCGGGCTCGTACCCGCGCCGGATGCGTTCGGCGGCCGTCTCCGCCCGCCGGATGCAGGACAGCGCGCTCGTGCCGTCGCCGAGGTGGGCGTACGCCTTCGCCTGCATCGCGTACAGGTCGGAGGCGAGGGCGGGCGTGATGTGGCGGCCGGCGGCGCGCAGCGCGGCCTCCGCGAAGGCGACGGCCTGCCGGTACTCCCGCATGAACAGAGCCTGGTTGACCAGCAGGGCGATCACGTACGCGCCAAGTCCGCGGTCCCCGCTGGCCTTCGCCAGCCTCAGGGCCTGGTGGAAGTAGCGCTGGGCCAGGCCGTGCGCGTCGGAGTCGTACGCGCAGATGCCGGCGATCGCCACCAGCCCGCCGGTGGCCCGGTGCAGTTGGCGGCCGGTCGCGTCGGTGTAGCTGCCGCGCAGCAGCGGAGCCGCCTCCGCGTTGAGGAAGCCGACGATGCGGGTGCGGGTCGCGATGCCGCCGGCCTTGCGGTACATCTGCTCGTAGTGAGTGCGGGCCGCGCGCAGCATCTGGATGTCGGCGGGGGTGACCCGGTGCCGGCCGCCGCGCGAGACGTCCACGTCCTCGGGTGGGTTCTCCCATTCCCACACCGGCATCACGGCGGGCGTGCCGGTGACCGCGGGGGCGCCGAGGATGTGCGGGCGCTGCTGTTCGTCGGAGCGCCACAGGGCGGTGGCGCGTTCGACGAAGCCGGAGAGCGAGGTGCCGTGCGGGACGCTCGGTTCGCCGGGCACTCCGAGGCCGATGTCGTCCAGGGTGACGGGCCGTTGCAGCCGGGCGGCGAGCACCTCGCAGATCAGGTCGGGTACCTGGCCGCGTGGCCGCTGGCCCTTCAACCACCGGGCCACGGCGGTGTGTTCGTACCGGAGCGCGAGACCGCGTGCGCGGCCCGCCTGGTTGACGTGGGCGGCGAGACCGGCGTGCGAGATCCCGGCCTCGTCGAGGATCGCGTCGAGCAGAGTGTTGGGCTGCATGGATGCCCCCCGGGTGTGGCTCGGTGCCGTTAGCGTAGTGCGTTCGTCTTCACACGGGGTGTGAACGGAATGCTCGAATCCGTGCTGTGCGCGCGCTGTTGCGGAGAGTCGCCGGCCGGTTGACTGAATTGCCTCGCAAGAGGCCGGCCGGGCCGCCGGCTCCCCCTCATACAGCGGTGGCCTGGCCGTCGGCGTTGGCTCTGGTGGTCCAGGGATCGGGGCGGCGGTCGTTGCGCAGGACCAGGAGCGCGATGTCGTCCGTCGGTGTGCCGCCCGTGTGGCGGAGCACGGCGGTGAACACCCGGCGCAGGAGGGTCTGGGGCCTGACCGAATGGTCGCGTACGGCCTCCGCCAGCACCGTCGGCAGGGAGAAGAAGCGGCCCCGGGCGTCCCGGGCGTCCTCCGCCCCGTCCGTGTAGAGGACCAGGGTCTCGCCGGGACGCAGGTGGCCGCAGTGGGTGGCGGGGAGGTCGGGCGGGAGGGGGAACGGGCCGAGCGGGGGCAGCGGGTCCGCGCGGGTGAGGGGGACGACTCCCGTGCCGCTGAGCAGGTACGGCCAGGGGTGGCCGCAGTTGAGGGCGCGGATCTCGCCGTCGCGGGCGATCTCCAGGAGGAGGACGGTGACGAACTCCTCGGCGACCGGCTGGTCGGGGTCCAGGCCGCCGGCGGGGTGTTCTGCGCGGGCCCGCTCGCGCAGGTGACGGGCCAGGGCGCGCTCCAGCCGCCGCACGACACGGGCAAGTTCGGGCTCGTCGTGCACGGCCTCGCGGAAGCTGCCGAGCACGGCGGCGACGGTGCCGATGGCGGACAGGCCGTGCCCGCGCACATCGCCCATCACCACCCGGACGCCGTGCTCGGTGGCCACCGCCTCGTACAGGTCGCCGCCGATGACCGCCCCGCGGTCGGCGGACAGCTGGGCCGCGGCGACGCTCAGGCCGTCCAGGCGTGGGGGCGGCGGTCGCAGCAGCACGCTCTGCGCGGCCCCCGCCACCCGGCGGGCCTGCCGCAGCTCGCGCAGCAGCGTCCGGCGGACGTGGACGATCAGGCCGGTGCCGACCGCGAAGAACACGGCGCTGGTGGCGATCCGGGCACCGGTCCCGTCGTGCTGGGCGAGCGGACAGGCCAGTTTGTAGGTGACCGCCAAGGCTCCCCAGACCGTGGGCAGCCCCAGTGTGAGCGCGCGGCACAGCGGCCGGCGGTCGGGCTTGCGTACGGACCCCCGTCGGGTGGGCGCCCGTGCCTTGATGCGGATCATGCCGATGGCCCCCCATGCAGGCCCTGACAGAGCGGATCGGACCGGCCTCGAAAGGCCGGTCCGATTCTGTCGACGGCATGCCCCCGAAAGGGCGGGATCACCCGGACTTCTCACCCGAATGAGTGAGCGCTCACCTGACATCTGCATTTATGCAGGTGAAGCGCCCCTTCCGGGCGCTTCCCGTACTGCTAGCTCCGCAGCACCGCACCCGTGCGCTCGCCCGCGAGGGCCACCGCCGCGTCGCGGGCCGCGGAGGCCTCGTCCACCGTCAGCGTCCGGTCCCCCGCGCGGAAGCGGAGCGCGTACGCCAGGGACTTCTTGCCCTCGCCCAGCTGCTCGGCGTTCTCGTAGACGTCGAACAGGCGGATGGACTCCAGGAGTTCACCGGCGCCCTCGCGCAGCGCGGCCTCGACGTCCGCGTGCGGGACGAACCTGTCCACGACCAGGGCCACGTCCTGGGTGGCGACCGGGAAGGAGGAGATGCGCGGGGCCCTGGCCGGGCCGTTGCCGGCCCGCTCCAGCAGGTCGAGCTCCACCTCCATCGCACACGTGCGCTCCGGCAGGTGCAGTGCCTTGACGACACGCGGGTGCAGCTCACCGGCGTGACCGACCAGGGTCTCGGCGCCGTCCACCTCGGCGTACAGCGCGGCGCAGCGGCCCGGGTGCCACGGCGCGTGCTGGTCGGCGCGGACGGTCAGCGCGACGCCCGCTTCACGGGCGACGGCGCGGGCGGCCTCGACCGCGTCGGCCCAGTCGCCCGGGCGTCCCTTGCCCCACCAGCCGGACTGCTCCCGGGCCCCCGCGAGCACCACGGCGGCACGGCGCGGCTGGCGCGGCAGCGCGGTGTCGAGGCCGGCCAGTTCCTCGTCGGTGGGCCGACGGTCGACGGGCAGCCGGACCGGGACCTGTTCCTCGCCGGTGGGCCGGAAGACCAGGCCGGTCTCGAAGAGCGCCAGGTCGTGGCTGCCCCGGCCGTCGTTGCGGCGCAGCGCGCCGAGCAGGCCCGGCAGCAGCGTCGTACGGAGGGCGGGCTCCTCGTCGGAGAGCGGGTTGACGAGGGTGACCACGGTACGGCGGGGGTCGTCCGCCTCGATGCCGAGGTCGTCCAGGACCTGCTCACCGATGAAGGGGTAGTTCAGCGCCTCGACGTATCCGGCGCCGGCCAGCGCGCGCCCGATGCGCCGGTGCAGCCGCTGCCGTTCGGTCAGGCCGCGGCCCGCGGGGGGCTTGGGCAGGGTGGAGGGCAGGTTCTCGTAGCCCTCGAGGCGGATGACCTCTTCGGCCAGGTCGTTCGGGTCGGTGAGGTCGGGCCGCCAGGAGGGGACGGTGACGATCAGCTCGTCCTGCCCGTAGACGTCGCAGCCGACCTCCTGCAGCCGGCGTACGACGGTCTCGCGGCCGTACTCGACGCCCGCGACCTTGTCCGGGTGGTTCGCCGGGATGGTGATGGTGCGGGGCGCGGGCGGGGCGATCACCTCGGTGACGCCCGCGTCGGCCGTGCCGCCCGCGAGGAGCACCAGCAGGTCGACCGTGCGCTGGGCCGCGGCGGAGGCGGCCTGCGGGTCGACGCCGCGCTCGAAGCGGCGGGAGGCCTCGGAGGCCAGCTTGTGGCGGCGGGCCGTGCGTGCGATGGAGAGCGCGTCGAAGTGCGCGGCCTCCACGACGACCTCGGTGGTGGTGCCCTCGGTGTCGTCGATCTCGGTGTTGGCGCCGCCCATCACGCCCGCGAGGCCGATGGGGCCGCGGTCGTCGGTGATGACCAGGTCCGCGGCGTCGAGGGTGCGGGTCACGCCGTCGAGGGTGGTGAGCCGCTCGCCCGCCTCCGCCCGGCGCACGCCGATGGTGCCCTGGACACGGCTCCGGTCGTACGCGTGCAGGGGCTGGCCCAGCTCCAGCATCACGTAGTTCGTGACGTCGACCGCGAGGGAGATCGGGCGCATGCCGGCCTTCTGCAGGCGGCGCTTCAGCCAGATCGGGGAGTGCGCCTCCGGGTCGAGGCCGGAGACGGTGCGGGCGGTGAATCGGTCGCAGCCGAAGGGGTCGGCGACCTGGACCGGGTAGCCGAAGGCGTTCGGCGCCGGAACGTCGATCAGGGCCGGGTCGCGCAGCGGCAGGCCGTAGGCGATCGCCGTCTCACGGGCCACGCCGCGCATCGACAGGCAGTAGCCGCGGTCGGGCGTGACGGCGATGTCCAGGACCTCGTCGACCAGCTCCAGCAGCTCGATCGCGTCGGTGCCGACCTCGTGCTCCGGCGGCAGCACGATGATGCCCTTGCTGCCGTCGTCGCCCATGCCCAGCTCGTCGGCGGAGCAGATCATGCCGTGGGAGGTCTTGCCGTACGTCTTGCGCGCGGAGATCGCGAAGCCGCCGGGCAGGACGGCGCCCGGGAGGACCACGACGACCTTGTCGCCGACCGCGAAGTTGCGGGCGCCGCAGACGACCTCCTGGGGCTCACCGGTGCCGTTGGCCTGGCCGACGTCGACCGTGCAGAAGCGGATCGGCTTCTTGAAGCCCTCCAGCTCCTCGATGGTCAGCACCTGGCCGACGACGAGCGGCCCCTTGAGGTCGGCGCCGAGCTGCTCGACGGTCTCGACCTCGAGGCCGACCGAGATCAGCTTCTCCTGGACGTCGCGCCCGGTCTCCGTCGCCGGCAGGTCGACGTACTCCCGCAGCCAAGAAAGCGGGACCCGCATCAGATCTCCATCCCGAACGGCCGGGTGAACCGGACGTCACCCTCGACCATGTCTCGCATGTCTTCGACGTTGTGGCGGAACATCAGCATCCGCTCGATGCCGAACCCGAAGGCGAAGCCGCTGTACTTCTCCGGGTCGACGCCGCAGGCGACCAGCACCCGCGGGTTGACCATGCCGCAGCCGCCCAGCTCGATCCAGCCCTCGGACGAACAGGTGCGGCAGGGCCGGTCGGGGTTTCCGACGGACTCGCCCTTGCACACGTAGCAGAGCATGTCCATCTCGGCGCTCGGCTCGGTGAAGGGGAAGTAGTTCGGGCGCAGCCGGGTCTTCATCTCCGGGCCGAAGAGCGACTGGACCATGTGGTCCAGGGTGCCCTTGAGGTCGGCCATGGTCAGGCCCTCGTCGATGGCCAGCAGCTCGATCTGGTGGAAGACCGGGGTGTGGGTCGCGTCCAGCTCGTCGGTGCGGTACACGCGGCCGGGGCAGACGATGTACACCGGCAGCTCGCGGGAGAGCAGGGCGCGGGCCTGCACGGGCGAGGTGTGGGTGCGCAGGATGACGCCGGACTCGCCGTCCTCGCCCTTCGGGCCGTCGACGAAGAAGGTGTCCTGCATCTGCCGGGCCGGGTGGTCCGGGGTGAAGTTCAGGGCGTCGAAGTTGAACCACTCCGCCTCGACCTCGGGGCCCTCGGCGATCTCGTACCCCATGGACACGAAGACGTCCGCGACCCGCTCCATCATGGTGGTCAGCGGGTGCCGGGCGCCGGCCGGGACGCGGTCGTAGGGCAGCGTGACGTCCACCGACTCCTCGACCAGCACCCGGGCGTCCCGCTCGGCCTCCAGCTCGGCCTGGCGTGCGGCCAGTGCCTTGTTGACGGCACCGCGGGCCATGCCGACGCGCTTGCCGGCGTCGGCCTTGGCGTGCGGCGGCAGGGCGCCGATCTCGCGGTTGGCGAGGGCCAGCGGGGAGGCGGGGCCGGTGTGGGCGACCTTGGCCTCGTGGAGCGCGTCGAGGGAGTCCGCGGCGGCGAAGGCGGCGAGCGCCTCGTCCCGCATGCGCTCGATCTCTTCCGGTTTCAACGCCTCGACCTCTACAGGGTCGTACGACTTATTCGGTGCCGACATCTCTTCCCGTGCTTCCGATTGGCTGGCTGGAGGTCCCCGTCACCGACTCCTGGGCCGTGTGAAGGACACAAAGGTGCCAAAGGCCGAGTCTAACGGGGTGGAGACAGACGAATGCGCCCGCGGTGCGCCCTACGCCAGATAGGCCGGGGCCGCCACGGGCAACGTAAATCGGAACTCGGCGCCGCCGCCGGGGGCGCGGCCGACCGTGATGGTGCCGCCGTGGGCCTCGACGATGCCCTTGACGATGTAGAGCCCGAGGCCGGTGCCGCCGCGCTTGCTGCCCCGCCAGAAGCGGGTGAAGACGCGGTTCATGGACTCCTCCGGGATGCCGGGCCCCTCGTCGCTCACCGTGACCGACGTGCCGGTTTCCTCACCCTCGCGGGGGGACGCCGAGGGCGTGACGTCAATGGTGACGGTTCCCTCACCGTGCCGCACGGCATTTTCGATGAGGTTGCTGAGCACCTGGTCGATCTTGTCGGGGTCGGCCCACAGGGCGGGCAGCGGCTGCTCGATGCGGAGCAGGAAGCGGTCGGCGGGCTGCCCGGCGGCGACGTAGGCCTGGATGTGCCGTCCGACGGCGGCGCCGATGTCGACGGGCTGGCGGCGCACCTCCAGCCGCCCGGAGTCGATCCGCGAGATGTCCAGCAGTTCGGCGATGAGCCGGGTGACGCGGTCGGCGTCCGCGTCGACGGTCTCCAGCATCAGCCGTTTCTGGTCGTCGGTGAACCGCTCCCACTTGGCGAGCAGGGTGGCGGTGAAGCCCTTGACGGAGGTGAGCGGGGAGCGCAGCTCGTGGGCGACGGTGGCGATCAGCTCGGCGTGGCTGCGTTCGGTGCGGCGGCGGGCCTCCGTGTCGCGGAGGGTGACGACGACGCGGTGGACGGGCCCGGCCGGTTCGCTGCGCACGTAGCGGACGGACACGAGGACCTCGCGGACGCCGGGCAGCAGGAGGTTGCGCTCGGGCTGCCGCACCCGGATGGCGAGCCCCCCGTAGGGGTCGGTGAGCTGCCACCAGCGCCGCCCCTCCAGGTCTTCTAACGGCAGGGCCTTCTCCAGGGGCTGTCCGAGGGCATCGGCGGCACGGACCGCGGTGATGCGTTCGGCGGCGTCGTTGAAGCAGATGACGCGGCCGTTCTCGTCGGCGACGACGAGACCGTCGGGCAGGTCGTCCGGGTCGATGTCGAGCTCCGCGAGGCCGCCGTGCCGGGGCGCGGGGGTGCGTCGCACGTCCCGCCCCTCCGGCGCCGTGCTGGTGCCGACGACACTCATCCCCGTACCCCACCTCTCAGACGGCGCAGGGCCCCGAGCTGGTCACCCTACTAGCTCTGGGTGACGGAACGGCACCCTCCGGAGGCGCGCTGTGCACGGGCTGACGCGTAGAGACATACGGCGGCGGCCGTGGCGAGGTTCAAGCTCTCGGCCTTTCCGTGGATCGGGACGCGTACGACGGCGTCGGCCAGCGCGCGGGTCTCCTCCGGGAGCCCCCAGGCCTCGTTTCCGAACACCCATGCGGTGGGGCCGCCCATGGTGCCCTTGTCGAGCTCGTCGTCGAGGTCGCGGTCGCCGGCGCCGTCGGCGGCGAGGATGCGCACGCCGGCGTCCTTCAGCCCTGCCACGGCCTGCTCGACGGGGACGCCGACGGCGACGGGCAGGTGGAAGAGGGAGCCGACGGAGGCGCGGACCGCCTTCGGGTTGTACAGGTCGACGGAGGCGTCGGTCAGTACGACGGCCTCGGCGCCGGCGGCGTCGGCGCAGCGCAGGACGGTGCCGGCGTTGCCCGGGTCGCGGACGTGCGCGAGGACGGCGACGAGTTCGGGGCGGGCGGCGAGGATCTCCTCGAACGGGGTGTCGAGGAACCGGCAGACGCCGACGAGGCCCTGAGGGGTGACGGTGGTGGAGATGTCGGCGATGACCTCTTCGGCGGCGAGGTGGATCCGCGCACCGGCGGTGCGGGCCTCTCCGACGATGTCCGCGTACCGCTCCGCGGCCTCGACGGTGGCGAACAGCTCGACGAGGGTCGCCCGGCCGCCGGCTTGATGCCCAGCCGCCTCCCGCACGGCCTGCGGCCCCTCCGCGAGGAACAGGCGTTCCTTCCCCCGGAAGTTCCGCTTGCCCAGCCGCCGGGCGGCGGAGACACGGGCGGAACGGGGAGAGATCAGCTCGGGGGTGGCGGGCATCGGTTCACCTTTGGATGTCACGAGTACTTCTCCGGTGCGCGCGGCATGCCGCAACAGCAGGACCCGCAGGCGGTCAGCCTGCGGGTCCTGTGGTCACGTCGGCCTAACGCCGGCGCGGCGTCACGCGGCCTTGGGCGCGTTCACGTCCGCCGGCAGCGCCTTCTGGGCGACCTCGACGAGCGCGGCGAAGGCGGTGGCGTCGTTGACGGCCAGCTCGGCCAGGATCTTGCGGTCGACCTCGACGTTCGCGGCCTTCAGACCCTGGATGAAGCGGTTGTACGTGATGCCGTTGGCGCGGGCAGCGGCGTTGATGCGCTGGATCCACAGCTGCCGGAAGTCACCCTTGCGCTTCTTGCGGTCGTTGTAGTTGTAGACCAGCGAGTGGGTGACCTGCTCCTTGGCCTTGCGGTACAGGCGCGAACGCTGACCGCGGTAGCCGGAGGCCTGCTCGAGGATCGCCCGGCGCTTCTTGTGGGCGTTGACTGCCCGCTTGACGCGTGCCACTTGTTAACTCCTTGTAGCGGGGCCGTGGGGGTGCTCACACGGCCCGGAAACGATGAGGTCCCGGTCCGGACGTACGGCGCTCAGGCGGCGCCGCCGCGTCACTTGCCGAGAAGCTTCTTGATCTTCGCGGCGTCGCCCGGGGCCATCTCGGCGTTGCCGGTGAGGCGACGCGTCACGCGGGACGACTTGTGCTCGAGCAGGTGGCGCTTGCCGGCGCGCTCACGGAGCACCTTGCCGGAGCCGGTGACCTTGAAGCGCTTGCTGGCACCGCTGTGCGACTTGTTCTTCGGCATAGCGCCGTTCTCTCCTCGTCGGTGGCGCTCCGATGCCCGGTCGTGAAACCGGGCACGGTGGAGCGTCGCTCTTGTATCGGTTACGTCCTTGGGGACTGACGTCCCCCGGGATCACGCCTCGGCGGGCTCCTCGGAAGGCACCTCGGCATCGGCCGAGGCATCGGCCTCGGCATCGGCCTCGGCGGCGTTCTGCGACCGGCCGGGGTGGGCCTTCGCTTCCGCCTTGCGGGCTTCCTGCGCCTGGCGAGCCTCGGCCATCGCCTCGGTCTTCTTCTTGTGCGGACCGAGGACCATGATCATGTTGCGGCCGTCCTGCTTCGGGTTCGACTCGACGAACCCGAGGTCCTGGACGTCCTCCGCGAGACGCTGCAGCAGTCGGTAGCCCAGCTCGGGGCGGGACTGCTCGCGGCCACGGAACATGATCGTGATCTTGACCTTGTCGCCCTGCTTGAGGAACCGGACGACGTGACCCTTCTTGGTGTCATAGTCGTGCGGGTCGATCTTCGGCCGGAGCTTCATCTCCTTGATGACCGTGTGCGCCTGGTTCTTGCGCGCCTCACGGGCCTTCATGGCCGACTCGTACTTGAACTTCCCGTAGTCCATGAGCTTGCACACGGGCGGACGGGCGTTCGCCGCGACCTCGACCAGGTCCAGGTCGTACTCCTGCGCAAGCTCCAGTGCCTTGGCCAGGGGGACGATGCCCACCTGCTCGCCACTGGGACCGACAAGTCGCACCTCGGGAACGCGAATCCGGTCGTTGATGCGGGGCTCGGCGCTGATGGATCCTCCTCGGTAGCACCACACGGCGGTCTGGCGGACAGCCGCGTAACGTCTGTATTCGTAAGACCTGACCGCGCCGAAGCACAAAAAACGCCCCGGACGATCACAGGCGGGGCTCCAATGAATACCGGAGCACCGCCGCGATGACCGCGGGGCGCGATTTCGGGCGACTCCATCGTCCGTACGGAACGATGGCGGCCGCCTGACCGGAGACCCGCCGTCCCGGAGGACGGTCAGGTGGGAGATCGGAGCCTCCACTTGTGGGCCGGACACCCTGACAGATGTCTTGGGGCGTTCGGCCGGTCGTCACACAAGGTTAGCAGCTCGGGCGGGGAAGGGCTAACCGAGGCCGACTGGGGCAGGTGCCCGTCCGCCACCTATCGTGTCCCGCATGAGTGAGACCTCCCCCTCGGACACCCCCGAGACCCCCGGCACCCCCGACTTCGACGCCATGACCCGCGACATCGCCGAGGTCCCCGCGGTCGAGGTGATCGTGACGGTCGCCGTCAACCTGATGAGCGCCGCCGCCGTGAAGCTCGGGCTGACCGAGGAGGGCGACAAGTACAAGGACCTGGACGAGGCCCGCAAGCTGGTGACCGCCCTCGCCGGTCTGCTGGACGCGAGCACGACCGAGATCAGCTCCTTCCACGCGGCGCCGCTGCGCGACGGCCTGAAGTCGCTGCAGCTGGCGTTCCGCGAGGCGTCGGTCGTCCCGGACGAGCCGGGCCAGGGCCCCGGCGAGAAGTACACGGGTCCGGTCTACGGCTGACCTACTCCTGCACGTACAGGGGCTCGCCCGGAGGCGTCGTCCCGGCCGGCAGCAGTGCCAGGTCGAGGCCGCGCACCAGGCGGGCCCTGAGTGTGTCGTCGGCGGCCAGGCGCTGCGCGACCGCGCGGGCGGCCTCGGCGGGTGCGGCGGCCGGGTCGAGGACCAGGGCGAGGGTGCCGTCGGCCCGGCCGGGGCCGAGGTGGGCGCGGAGCACGGCGGGCTCGGCGGCCACGGCGGTGCGTACGGCCCGCAGAACGGCCGGGTCGGCCAGCGGGTCGGGCGTCGTACGGCCCTCGGCGAGGGCGAGCAGCGCGGGGCCTGTGAGCTCGAACGGCACCGGACCGGACAGGTCCAGCACGATCGTGTCCGCCTTCTCGTGCGCGGCGGCCTGCAGGGCCTGGTGAAGGGGTACGGCGACGGGCCGGGCCCCGGGGTCCCAGCGGGCCAGGGAGTCGGTCGAGGTGAAGGCGGGCAGGGCGGTGCGGTGGCCGGCCTTCAGGGTCGGCACGGCCATGTCGCTGGTCTTCTCGCGGCGCAGCCCGCCCTCCCGTCTCCCACCACCGCCCTTCGAAGGAGCTTCGCGCCCCTCCTGATGATCCTCCTCGACCTCGCCCAGCACGGCCACGACGGGTACCAGCAGCCGGGCACCCTTGAGCGCCTCCAGGACAGGGCCGACGGCGGTGCGGTCCTCGTCCCAGGCGGCCAGCGCGGCGCTCAGCCGGGGGTCGGCGGAGCCGTCGTCGTCGGAGAAGCCGGAGTCGGGAATGTTCTTGTTCGCCACGGTCACCGACCCTATAGGGGGGATGCTCCTGGGCTTGTGCGGCCCCTGAAACCCAGCGCACCATCGGGCGCGTGACGGTCGCCGGCGACGACTGCCTGGTCGCGGTGGTGCCGAACGGCAACGCGGGTCAGGAGACGGAATCTCGCTGGCCGAGTCGGCGGCGAAGGCGGCGGCTTCCGCCTCCGCGTCACAGCCGGGGTGAACGGCGGCCTCAGTAGCCGTCGTGCCCGTGTTCCTCGCGGCGCCCCCGCCACAGGACGACCGCCGCCACGAGCAGCACCCCGCCCGTGCTGCCGGCCAGCGGACCCGCCCAGCCCGACGACCCACCGGCGGCCTCGGCGGTGTCCGGGCCGGAGCCGAAGTACTTCTCGCCGTAGGCGGCCGCGTGGAGGCCGTCCGGTGCCAGGCGGGCGGCGGCCCTGATGGCGGCGGCGGGGTCGATCATGCCGAAGCCCCGGGAGTCGTCGCGGCCGCCGCTGGGCGCGTCCCGGGCGGTGTCCTCCAGCAGCTTCTTGATCTGCGCCGGGGTCAGGCCCGGGTGGGCGGCCTTGATCAGGGCGACGGCGCCCGAGACGAACGCGGAGGCCGCGCTCGTCCCCCACCCCTGGTAGTACTTGTGGTCCGGATCGGCGATGACGACGTCGACGCCGGGGGCGCTGACCGTGGCGTACCAGCGGCGGGTGGAGAAGGAGGCCCGGGTGCCGTAGCGGTCGACGGCGGTCGCGGCGATGACGCCCGGGTAGGCGGCCGGGTAGGAGGTGTGGTCGCCCTTCTCGCCTCCGTTGCCGGCCGAGGCGACGACGACGGTGCCCTTCTTCAGCGCGTACTGGACGGCCTCGTCCTCGCTGCGTTCGGGGTGGGCGGAGGCGGAGTCGTCCCCCAGGGAGAGGTTGATGACGTCGGCGCCGTGGTCGGCGGCCCAGCGGATGCCTTCGGCGAGGGCGTTGCCCCGGGTGGAGCGGGCCTTGGCGCGCGCGGAGTCGCCGTCCTCCAGGATCACCCGGACAGGGAGGATCTTCGCCTCGGGGGCGACGCCCATGACGCCGTCGCCGTCGCCCGGCCCGTGTCCGTGGCCGGCGATGATGCCGGCCATCGCGGTGCCGTGCCGGGCCCAGGTGCGGTCGCCGGGCCGGGCGCCGAAGCCGATCATGTCCTTGCCGGACAGCACGTTGCCCACCAGGTCCGGGTGGTCCTCCTCGACGCCGGTGTCCAGGACGGCGACGGTGATGCCCTTGCCCTTGGTGGTGCGCCAGACCTCGCCGGTGTGCATCGCGGACAGGCCCCACTGCTGGGCGCGGATGCCGTCGGCGTGCGCCGCGGTGGACGGAAGGAGGGCGAGCGAGCCGGCGAGGAGGAGGCTCAGGGCCGCCCCGGCCGTACGGTTCATGAGGGGCTCTCCGTGGCCGAGCTGACGGTCTTGCGCAGGCGCCGTTCGATGCGGTCGGCGAGGCCCTGGGCCTCGTTGCCGAGGCCCGCCTGGGCGGGGGCGGAGGTGGCGCCGGAACTCATGGCCTCCGCCGCGGGCTGCGGGTCGTCGACGGGGCGGCCGTCGGCCCACCCGGAGACGGCGTAGGCGACGACGGGGGCGTCGGTGAGGACGGAGATGGTCCAGGAGGCGCGCTGTTTGGCTCCGAAGTCCGCGGCGACGGTGTCCTTCGCGGCGTAGGGGCGGGGCATCAGGTCGCCGCGGCGGTCCAGGCCCTCGTTCTGGAAGCGGCGGGCCAGGGAGGTCATGGCGGCGGCGTCGGCCTTGGTGAAGAGCAGGCCGACGGTGGTGACGTAGCTCTGGGTGGCGTCGGTGTAGGTCGCGCGCAGCAGCCGACGGCAGCCGACGGGGGCGAGCGCCTTCCTCAGCAGCCGGTCGAAGGCGTGTGCGCAGCCGCTGTCCGGGGCGACGGCGATCCGGGTCCAGGTGCGGTCGGCGCCGCCGGGGCCCGCGCCGGTGCCCTCGACGGTGGGCGGGAAGAGCTGGTCGACGGGCACGCTGTGCCACAGGTCGGCGGCCGCGGTGTAGCCGCTGCCGGTCCCGGGGCTCCCCCCGCCCCCGGTGAGCCAGCTCCCGGTCACCGCGCCGCCGATGAGCCCGAGGCCGAGGACGACACAGGCGGCGGCAGCGGCGGTACGGGGTCGCACCCGCGCCCCGAGCGGCCGGGGCCGGCCGCGCTCGTCGTACCCCTCGGTCTGCCCGAGCGACACCACGGGCCGCCCGGCGTCCATCGGGGGACGCGCCGGCAGGGCCGCGCTCCAGGAGAGGGCGGGGTCCGGGGACAGCGCGGACGCGGTCGCCGCTCGGGGCGAGGCGTCCGGGGGGGAGGACGGGGGGCGTGTTCCGTGCGCGGTCGGGCCGGAGGCCTCGGAGGCCTGGTCGGCGGTGGGCTCGGGCTTCGCCGCCGAGGGGATCGGGCGCAGCCGTGCGGTCGTCTCGGCGGGGGTTTCGGCCGGGGCGCCGGTACGCGGGTGGGGCACGGCGGGGCGGTTGCCGGGACGGGGTGGGGCGCCGTCTCCCGCGGGGGTGCCGGCGCGCTCGCGGCCCGGTTCGCGGCCGATGGCCGGCGGCGCGTCGGGGAAGCGGGCCGAGGCGGGTGGCGGCGGGGCGGCGGGAGTGGGGTTGCGTGCGGCGAAGGCGGGGCGCAGGTACGGGAACCGCGGCCACGGGTCCGGGGACCCCGAGCCGGGGCGGCTCGTGTGCACGTCACCCGCGGTGCGGGCCGCCGGCGTACCGGAACCGGGGCGCACCGGCGCGGCCGGCCCGCGCGAGCCGGACGCGGCACCACCGGATGCCGTACGCGGATCCGAGGACGTTCGACCGGCCGCCGTACGCGAACCCGACGCGCTGTCAGCGCCCTCCGTACGACCGGGCGCCGCACCGGTCTGCGGCGTACGCCCCCGCGTCGCGTCCGCACCGGCATCCGCCGCGGGCGCGCTGTCCCGCGCGCCCTCCGGCCGCGGTTCCCCTTCCGTGGCGTCGTCGCCCGTCGGAGCGGGGCCCCGGGAGGGGCGGTGGGGAGGAACCGGGGCGTGCCGCGCTTCCGTGCTCATGCACCCCCCGCTTCCTCGTGCCGTTACGCGTACCCGCACGCGCGGACCGGTATCCCGGCGCAGGGCCGGAGGCCGGGGTGGTTCCACCGTGCGTGCGCGTCACTCTACGGGTTGGCCCCGGCCGAACGGGAACCAGTCCACGAGCCCGGGGCATCTGCCCGGAACGTCCCCCTACCCTGCGGTAATCCTGTCTGGCAGGCTTCGTGCATGACTGCGCGCGCCGCCGACCGGGCCCGTTACGACCGGGCCACCGCCCATCTCGACGCCCCTCTCGCGATCGTGGACCTGGGCGCCTTCGACGCCAACGCGGACGACCTCGTCCGGCGGGCCGGCGGGAAGCCGATCCGCCTCGCCAGCAAGTCCGTGCGCTGCCGTGCCCTGCTGGAGCGGGTGCTGGCGAAGGACGGGTTCGCGGGCATCATGTCGTTCACGCTGGCCGAGTCGCTGTGGCTCGCCCGTTCCGGCTTCGACGACGTCCTGCTCGCCTATCCGTCCGTCGACCGCGCCGGTTACGCGGAACTCACCGGCGATCCCAAGCTCGCCGCCGCCGTCACGGTGATGGTCGACAGCCCGGCCCAGCTGGACCTGATCGACGCCGCCCGCGCCGGTGGCCGCGAAGTGGTGCGTGTCTGCCTGGAGTTGGACACCTCGCTGAAGCTGCTCGGCGGGCGGGTCCGGGTGGGCGCGCTGCGTTCTCCGCTGCACTCCCCCACCCAGGTCGCCGACCTGGCGCGGGCGGTGACCCGGCGTCCGGGCTTCCGGCTCGTGGGGATCATGGCGTACGAGGGGCACATCGCCGGGGTCGGTGACGCGATCGCCGGGCGGCCCTTCCGCTCGCGTGCGGTCCGGCTGATGCAGGCCACCGCCCGGCGGGAACTGGCCGAGCGGCGGGCCGCGGTGGTGCGGGCGGTCCGGGCGGTGGCGCCCGACCTGGAGTTCGTCAACGGCGGCGGCACGGGCAGTGTGCAGCACACCGCGGCGGAGGACGCCGTCACGGAGATCGGCGCCGGGTCGGGGCTGTACGTGCCGCGGCTGTTCGACAACTACACGTCCTTCACCGGCCGCCCGGCAGCGCTCTTCGCCACGCCCGTCGTACGGCGGCCCGGGGTGGGCGTCGTGACCGTGCTCGGCGGCGGCTATCCCGCCTCGGGCGCCCCCGGCCGCGACCGGCTGCCGGTGCCGTACCTGCCGGAGGGGCTCCGCTACGACCCCCGGGAGGGGCCCGGCGAGGTGCAGACGCCGCTGCTCGGCTCGCCCGCCGACGACCTGCTGATCGGCGACAGGGTGTGGTTCCGGCACGCGAAGGCCGGTGAGCTGTGCGAGCGGTTCGACGTGCTGCACCTGATCGAGGGTGACGCGGTGACGGCGACGGTGCCGACGTACCGGGGCGAGGGGCACACCTTCCTCTGACCGGCCGCCGTCAGCGCGTTCGCCCCTAAAGAGGCGTGACGTACGCGCCCGCGATTCCGCCGTCCACCAGGAAGTCGGTGGCGTTGACGAAGGAGGAGTCGTCGCTGGCCAGGAAGGCGACGGCGGCGGCGATCTCCTCGGCCTCGGCGAACCGGCCGACCGGGATGTGCACCAGGCGGCGGGCGGCCCGCTCCGGGTCCTTGGCGAACAGCTCCTGCAGCAGGGGGGTGTTGACCGGGCCCGGGCAGAGGGCGTTGACCCGGATGCCCTCCCGGGCGAACTGCACGCCCAGCTCGCGGGACATGGCCAGGACGCCGCCCTTGGATGCGGTGTACGAAATCTGCGAGGTCGCCGCGCCCATCCGGGCCACGAAGGACGCCGTGTTGATGATGGAGCCCTTGCCCTGGCGGCGCATGTAGGGGATGGCGGCCTTGCAGCACAGGTAGACGGAGGTGAGGTTGACCTCCTGGACGCGTTTCCAGGCCTCCAGGCCGGTCTCCAGGATGGAGTCGTCGTCGGGCGGGGAGATACCGGCGTTGTTGAAGGCGACGTCGACGCTGCCGTAGGTGTCGTAGGCGGCCTTGAAGAGCGCCTCGACCTGCTCGGGGTCCGTGACGTCGACCTTCACGAAGAGCCCGCCGGTCTCCTCGGCGGCGGCCTTGCCGCGGGCCTCGTCGACGTCGCCGCAGACGACGTGCGCGCCCTCGGAGGCGAGCCGGCGCGCGGCGGCGAGGCCGATGCCGCTGCCGGCCCCGGTGACGACGGCGGTACGGCCGGCCAGGCGGCGGCAGATGTTTTCTTCGGTCATGTGCGGCTCAGTCCTCCGTGCTGATGAAGACGTTCTTGGTTTCGGTGAAGGCGGTCAGGGCTTCGGGTCCGAGTTCGCGGCCGAGACCGGACTGCTTGAACCCGCCGAACGGGGTCCAGTAGCGGACGCTGGAGTGGGAGTTGACGGAGAGGTTGCCGGCGCGCACGGCCTGGGACATCCGCAGGGCGCGGCCGACGTCCCGGGTCCAGATGGAGCCGGACAGGCCGTACGGGGTGTCGTTGGCGAGGCGGACGGCGTCCTCCTCGTCGGTGAACGGCAGCAGCACGGCGACCGGGCCGAAGATCTCCTCGCGGGCCGCGGCGGAGTCGGGCCGCTCCCCGGTGAGCACGGTCGGCGGGAACCAGAAGCCGGGCCCGTCGGGCGCGCTGCCGCGCAGGGCGGGGGCGCCCTCGGGAACGTATCCCCGTACTCGGTCGAGTTGCCGGCGGGAGATCAGCGGGCCCATCTGGGTCTTCTCGTCGGCCGGGTCGCCCACGACCACGGCGGACAGCGCGTCGGCGAGCAGTTCGCGGACCTCGTCGTAGGCGGGCTCCTGGACCAGGATGCGGGTGCGGGCGCAGCAGTCCTGGCCGGAGTTGTCGAGGAAGGAGAAGGGGTCGACGGCGGCCTTCAGATCGGCGTCGGCGAAGACGATGTTGGGGCTCTTGCCGCCGAGTTCGAGGGTGACGCGTTTGAGGAGCGCCGAGCCCTTCGCCAGCACCTGGGTGCCGACGGCCGTCGACCCGGTGAAGACGATCTTCGCCACGCCCGGGTGTTCCACGAGCGCGTTGCCCGCGACCGGGCCGTGGCCGGGCAGCACCTGGAACAGGCCCTCGGGCAGCCCTGCTTCCAGGGCGAGTTCGGCAAGGCGCAGGGCGGTCAGGGGCGTCGTCTCGGCCGGCTTGAGAAGCACCGCGTTGCCGGCCGCGAGCGCGGGGGCGGTGCCCCAGGCCGCGATCGGCAGGGGGAAGTTCCACGGGGCGATGACACCGACGACGCCCAGCGGTTCGAGGATCGTGACGTCGAGGCCGCCCGCCACCGGGATCTGGCGCCCGGTCAGCCGTTCCACTCCCCCGGCCGCGTAGTCGAGGAGATCGCGGACGTTGCCCGCCTCCCAGCGGGCGTTGCCGAGCGTGTGTCCGGCCTCGCGGACCTCCAGCCGGGCGAGTTCCTCCAGGTGGTCGTCGACGGTGACGGCGAAGCGGCGCAGCAGCCGGGCCCGTTCGCTCGGCGCGAGGGCGGCCCACCGGGCCTGCGCCCGGGTGGCTCGCAGGACCGCCGTGTCCACGTCGGCCGGGGTGGCGGCCGGGACGGTCGCGACGACCTCCTCGGTGGCGGGGTTCAGAACCTGGAGCTCGTGCTCGTGGGACGAGTGCTCGTGGGACAAGAGGGGCCTCACAGGCGTTCGAAGGAGCGGCGCAGCTCCCAGTCGGTGACCGCGGCGTCGAAGGCCTCCAGCTCGACGCGCGCCATGTTGCGGTAGTGCGCGACGACCTCGTCGCCGAAGGCGGCCCTGGCGATCGGGCTGTTCTCCCACAGGTCGGCGGCCTCGCGCAGGGTGGTGGGGACGTGAGCGAAGTCGGCGGTGTAGGCGTTGCCGGGACAAGGCTCGGGCAGCTCCAGCTTCTGCTCGATGCCGTACAGGCCCGCGGCCACCAGTCCCGCCACGGCCAGGTGCGGGTTGACGTCGCCGCCGGGGAGCCGGTTCTCGAAGCGCAGGGAGCGGCCGTGGCCGACGACGCGGAGGGCGCAGGTGCGGTTGTCGTGGCCCCAGGCGACGGCCGTCGGGGCGAAGGAGCCGGGCTGGAAGCGCTTGTAGGAGTTGATGTTGGGCGCGTAGAGGAGGGAGAAGTCGCGGAGGGCGGCGAGCTGGCCGGCGAGGAAGTGGCGCATGAGCTCCGACATGCCGCCCGGGTCCTGGGAGGAGCCCGCCATGGCGTTGTTGCCGTCGGCGTCGGCGAGCGAGAGGTGGATGTGGCAGGAGTTGCCCTCGCGCTCGTTGTACTTGGCCATGAAGGTGAGGGACATGCCCTCCTGCGCGGCGATCTCCTTGGCGCCGGTCTTGTAGATGGCGTGCTGGTCGCAGGTGACGAGTGCCTCGTCGTAGCGGAACGCGATCTCGTGCTGGCCGGGGTTGCACTCGCCCTTGGCGGACTCGACGGTGAGGCCGGCGCCCGCCATCTCGTTGCGGATGCGGCGCAGCAGGGGCTCGATGCGGCCGGTGCCGAGGACCGAGTAGTCGATGTTGTACTGGTTGGCCGGGGTCAGGCCTCGGTAGTTCGCTTCCCAGGCCTGCTCGTAGGTGTCCTTGAAGACGATGAACTCCAGCTCGGTGCCGGCCTGGGCGGTGTAGCCGAGCTCGGCGAGCCGCTCCAGCTGGCGGCGCAGGATCTGGCGGGGCGCGGCGACGACCGGGGAGCCGTCGTTCCAGGCGAGGTCGGCGATGAGCATGGCCGTGCCCGCGTTCCAGGGGACACGGCGGAGGGTGGACAGGTCGGGGTGCATGGCGAAGTCGCCGTAGCCGCGGTCCCAGGAGGACATGGCGTAGCCGTCGACGGTGTTCATCTCGGTGTCGACGGCGAGCAGGTAGTTGCAGCCCTCGGTGCCGTGCCGGAGCACCTCGTCCAGGAAGAAGCGTGCGGCGAACCGCTTGCCCTGGAGCCGGCCTTGCATGTCGGGGAAGGCCAGGACGACAGTGTCGATCTCACCGCCTGCGACGAGGGCGTGCAGTTCCTCGACACTGAGCGGGGGTGTGCGGTCTGCCACGGGAGAGCTCCTTCGGCTTCTTCGCGTTTTGCGGCCGGGCCGGGAGCCATAAGGTATTGCCGAGAACCATTGCTTGGGAAGGGGGCACGGCCAGATGTCAGTGGATGCCGAGGGCGGTCTCGACGACCGGCTCACGCCGGTGCTGCGGCCGGTGCGGGCGGGCAACGGCTTCGAGGAGGCGCTGGAGCAGATCCTGCAGGTGGTCCGGCTCGGCCTGGTGCCGGGCGGGGAGCGGCTGCCCGCCGAGCGGGAGCTGGCGGAGCGGCTGGGGATCAGCCGGGTGACGCTGCGCGAGGTGCTGAAGGTGCTCCAGGACCAGGGGCTGGTGGAGGCACGGCGCGGGCGCTACGGCGGCACGTTCGTGCTGCCGCGCACGGACGCGGGCGGCGAGGACGAGTTGCGGCGCCGGATCGCCGAGGTCGACATCGAGGACGTACTCCGCTTCCGGGAGGTGCTGGAGGTCGGCGCGGCGGGTCTGTGCGCGGCGCACGGACTGGCCGGGGAGCAGGCGGCCCGGCTGCGCGAGGCGCTGGCCCGCACCCACGACGCGCCGCTCGCCGACTACCGCCGCCTGGACACCCTGCTCCACCTCACGCTGGCCGAGCTGTGCGGCTCGCCTACGCTGACCGCGCAGTACGCGGCCGTCCGGGCGACCGTGAACGACCTGCTGGACTGCATCCCGCTCCTGGTGCGCAACCTTGAGCACTCGCAGCGGCAGCACACCGCGCTGGTCGAGGCGGTGCTGGACGGGGACGCGGACGGAGCGCGGGAGATGATGCGGGAGCACTGCGCGGGGACGGCGGCGCTGCTGCGGGGGTTCCTGACATGAGCGGGCTCTGCAAAGGTGTGCGTGTGGACCATTGGATTGCGGAGCAGTGGATTACTGGGAGGCCCGCGTGACCGGACGGCCGCTGATCGGTGTGAGCACGTACCTGGAGGCCGGGGCGCGCTGGGGCGTCTGGGAGCTGGAGGCGGCGCTGCTGCCCGCCGGGTACCCACGGCTCGTCCAGCGGGCGGGCGGACTGGCCGCGATGCTGCCGCCGGACGAGCCCGGGCGGGCCGCCGCGACCGTGGCCCGGCTCGACGGCCTGGTGATCGCGGGCGGCCCGGACGTCGACCCGTCACGGTACGGCGCCGTGCGCGACCCCCGTACGGGTCCGCCCGCCCACGCCCGGGACACCTGGGAACTCGCCCTGATCGACGCGGCACTCGCCGCGCGCGTACCCCTGCTGGGCGTCTGCCGGGGCATGCAGCTGCTGAACGTGGCCCTCGGCGGCACGCTCGCGCAGCACCTCGACGGGCACGCGGAAGTGGTCGGCGTGTTCGGCGGGCACCCGGTCAAACCGGTCCCCGGCACCCGGTACGCCGAGGCCGTGCCGGAGGAGACGACCGTGGCGACCTACCACCACCAGGCCGTGGACCGGCTCGGTGAGGGGCTCGTCGTGTCGGCGTACGCGGAGGACGGGACGGTCGAGGCGATCGAGCTGCCGGCCTCCGACGGGTGGGCGCTCGGGGTGCAGTGGCATCCGGAGATGGGTGAGGACGTGCGGGTGATGCGGGAGCTGGTACGCGCGGCTTCGTGAGCCACGGGCCGGTCAGCCTCGGGTCAGCGACAAGAGCTCCCGCGCCGGCCCCGCCGGCCGGTGCCCCGTCGGCCACACCGCGCGCAGGTCGCGGGTCAGGGTGGCCCCCTCCACCGGGATGCTCACCAGGCGGCGCATGGACAGCTCCTCCCCCACGGCGAGTTCGCTGAGGACGGCCGGGCCCGCGCCGCTGACCGCCGAGGCCTTCACGGCGGTGGTCGAGGAGAGCTCGATGAGGGGGCGGGCCAGGCCGCCGAGGGCCGCGTCCAGGACCTGGCGGGTGCCGGAGCCGCGCTCGCGGAGGATCAGGGGCGTGGCGGCCAGTTCGGCCGCGGCGAGGGGGCGCCGGCGGCGGGCCCAGGGGTGGGCGGGGGCCGTGACGACGATCAGGCGGTCATGGCCGATGACGGCGGAGTCCAGGCCGGCCGGCACCGTCAGGCCCTCGACGAAGCCGAGGTCCGCCTCGTCGGCGAGGAGCCGCTCGGCCACCGCCGCCGAGTTGCCGGCCAGCAGGGACACCGCCGTGTCCGGGCGCTCGGCGCGCAGGGCGAGGAGCCAGCCCGGCAGCAGGTACTCGGCGATCGTCATGCTCGCCGCCACCCGCAGCCGGGAGTCCCGGCGGTCCCGCAGCGCCTGCGCGCCCGCGTCGAAGGCCTCCGCCGCCTCCACCACCCGCCGCGCCCAGTCCGTGACCAGCGCGCCGGCGTCCGTGAGCCGGGAGCCGCGCGGTGAGCGGTCCACGAGGGCCACGCCCAGCTGGCGCTCCATCGACCGGATCCGGCTGCTGGCCGCCGGCTGCGTGATGCCGACCTCCCGGGCCGCCGCCCCGAGACTGCCCAGCCGGGCCACCGCCAGCAGCAGCTCCAGCGCCCCGAGATCGGGCACCCGGTACGCCAGTGATCCGGGCCCGCGCCGCTCCTGCGCCGCACCCCTCGCCTCACTCATAAAACCAGCTTATGCCCCCATAGGGATGAAGTCCCTGGTCGCGCGTGTCCGCCCGCGCGACCGTGATCGCATGGTTACCGCAGCAGTCCGCCACCTCGGCCCCCACTCGGTCATGGGCTTCGCGCTGCTGTGGCTGGGGCTCGCCGCCGCGCACGTGGTGCGGGCCCGGCGCCGGGGCATGGGCTTCTCCATGACCTGGTGGGCGTTCACCTTCCCGGTGGGCACCTGCGTCACCGGCTCCGCGGCCCTGGCCCGGCACACGGGACTCGCCGTCTACGACGCCCTCACGGTCGGGCTGTACCTGCTGCTGGTCGCCGCGTGGCTGGCGGCGGGCGTGGGCACGGTGCGCGGGCTGGTCAGCGGAGAGCTGCTCGCAGGGCCCCGGCCAGCACCCGCGGCGCCTCGGCCAGCGACGGCCCGTACCACGTCAGGTGCCGTCCGCTGACAAGTGCGCAGCTCAGCCCCGGGAAGGCCGCGGGGCCGTCGTCGGCCGTGAAGCGGTACGGCTCGTCGGGCAGGACGACCAGACCGGGAGCGGCGGCGCGCAGTTCGTCCAGCGGGACGCGGGGATAGCGGTCGGGGTGGGCGGCGTACAGGTGGTCGACGCCCAGCCGGGACAGGACGTCGCCCGCGAAGGTGTCCCGGCCCAGCACCATCCAGGGGCGCCGCCAGACCGGCACGACCGCCGTCGTACGGCGGTCCGGCACCGGCGGCGCCGACCAGGCCGCCTCCGCCTCGTCCAGCCATCGCGGCCGGGTCCTCGCCCCGCACGCGGTCAGCACCCGCTCCAGCTCCCGGAAGCCCTGCGGCACGTCCCGGACCTCGGTGAGCAGGACCTGCAGGCCCGCCGCGCGCAGGGCGTCGAGGTCGGGGACGCGGTTCTCCTCCTCGTTGGCGATCACCAGGTCGGGGGCGAGGGCGGCGACCCGGTCGACCCGGGGGTTCTTGGTGCCGCCGACACGGGTGACGTCGAGGTCCACCGGATGGCTGCACCAGTCCGTGGCACCGACGAGGACACCGGGCAGCGTCACGGCGACCGCCTCGGTGAGGGACGGCACGAGGGAGACGACCCGCAGGCGGCGAACCCTGGAGGGTGTCGTGTGGATCACCCCCTAGCGGGACCGGTCCTTGACCGCCTCGATGTGCTCCGCCACCGCGACGACGATCACCCGGGTGTCCGGGACCGTCGCCCGCCAGCGGTGGCGCACGCCGCCGGTGAGGTAGAGGGTGTCGCCGCGGCCGAGGCGGTAGGCGCGGCCCTCGGCCTCGATCTCCACGGCGCCGTCGGCGACGTACATCAACTCATCGTTGCGGTGCTGGAATTCACGGCCCGCGTCGTGGTCGCCGGTGAATTCGGAGGCGTGCAGTTGGTGGTGACCGCGCACCAGGGAGCGCACCCGGGGGTCGAAGCCGGTCTCGGGGAGCTCGGCGCGGACGACGTCCACGCTGCAGGCGGGGTCGGCGGCGGCGAGGAGCTCGACGGCGGTGGTGCGCAGCGCGTCGGCGACCTTCTCCAGGGAGCCTCTGCTCGGGCGTGCCCGGTCGTTCTCGATCTGGCTCAGGAAGGGGACCGACAGGCCGCTGCGCTCGGCCACGACGGCGAGGGTGAGCTCCAGCGCGCGGCGCCGCCGCCGGACGGCCGCGCCCACCCGGAGGGGCTGTTGTTCTTTGTGGTCGCCCATCGCTCCGGCTCCCTCCTTCGCGCGCCGCGGTCCCGACCGGGTGCCCCGCTTCGGGCGCACCACTTCTGATGACTTCTCTGCACCCTACGCATGTTCGGCAAACCGTTTCATGCGGCCGTCACATCGATGTCACGCGGCAACGGTGCAACCCTCATGGATCGCGCCAGTCCCCGGCCCGCCCGGCGCGGACGCCTCCTTCGGGACGAAGCCGCTGACCAGCGGGGCCGGGAGGCCGCCGGAGCCGGTGAGCGGCGCGGCGGGCGGAGGGAACGCGGGCCCGGCCGGCTCCCGCTTCGCACAGCGGCCGGTGGTCGGAAACGCCGGTCGCCGGGCGGCCGGGTCCGGGTAATGCCTTGGCGCTGTGTGGTTGGCTGGATCCTTTTCCTGGGCGAGGCCAA
This sequence comes from Streptomyces sp. NPDC051636, assembly GCF_044453765.1. NCBI lineage: Bacteria > Bacillati > Actinomycetota > Actinomycetes > Kitasatosporales > Streptomycetaceae > Streptomyces > Streptomyces sp. NPDC051636. Next base: position 25,025 of record NZ_JBITDA010000012.1, read on the forward strand.
GCGAACGCCACGAGGGGCGGGCTTCACCGCACGCCGGTCGGCGTACGGCGAGCCCACCCCTCGCACGGGCGGGTCCGGGACGGTCAGGTCACCCGGCCGCCCGGCTCTTGTGCCCCTGCTCGGCGACCGGGGCCCACTTGTCGACCAGCCCGGGGTGCTGCTTCAGCCAGGTGCGGACGGCGTCCTGCTCCTTGCCCTTGCCGGCCTTCTGGATCCGCGCCTCCAGGCCGGTGAGCTGCTGCTCGGTCATGGAGAAGTCCTTCAGCCACCGGCCGGCCTCGGGGTTGTCGGCGGCGAAGCCCTTGCGGGCGATGGTGTGCACGCCGTCGCCCTTGCCCCAGGCGCCCTGGGGGTCCTTGAGCTTCTTCAGGTCGTAGTCGCTGTAGGCCCAGTGCGGAGACCACAGGGTGACGACAACCGGCTGCTTCTTGGCGTACGCGCGCTTGAGCTCGGCGAGCATGGCGGGGGTCGAGCCGTCGACGACGTCGTACGTGCCCTCGAGGCCGTACTGCTTGAGCACCTTGCTCTTGAGCAGGCCCATCATGCCCGCGCTGGGCTCGATGCCGATGATCTTGCCGTGGAACCCGGAGGCGTGGCTCTTGAGGTCCGCCAGGGAGTTCACGTCCTTCACGTACGACGGGACGGTCAGCTCCAGGGAGGTCGGCCCGTACCACTTGCCGAGGTCGTCGAGCCGCTGGCCGTACTTCTGCCAGTACTCGGCGTGGGTGGTGGGCAGCCAGGCGTCGGTCTGGAAGTCGAGCTGGCCGGTGGCGAGGCCGGTGTAGAGGGGGCCGGCGGCGTACTGGGTGGTGGTGACCTTGAAGCCGCGTTCCTCCAGGATCTCCTTCCAGAGGTAGGTGGAGGCGATGCCCTCGTCCCAGGGGATGTAGCCGATCCGGATCTCCTTGCCCTTGCCCACGTCCGTGGCGGAGGCCCGGGGGGTGCCGGAGGAAGAGCCGAGGATCCCCATGCCGCCGGCCACCAGCGCCAGTACGACCACGCCGACGACCGCGACCGCCGGGCGCGGACGGTGGGCCCAGGGCCGGGTACCGCCCGCCGCGCGGGCCTTGGCGGCGGCGCGGCGGCCCAGCGGGGACAGCTGGGTGCCCAGCGCGCTTGTCACGCGGTCCAGGTAGATGGCGAGGACGACGATGCCGACGCCCGCCTCGAAGCCGAAGCCGATGTCGAGCTGGCCGATCGCCTCGTTGACGGCGCCGCCGAGGCCGCCGGTGCCGACCATCCCGGCGATCACGACCATCGACAGGCCCAGCATGATCACCTGGTTGACGCCCGCCATGATGGTGGGCAGCGCGAGCGGCAGCTGGACGCGCAGCAGGATGTCACGCGGCGGGGTGCCGAACGCCTCGGCGGCCTCGACCAGTTCGGCGTCGACCTGGCGGATACCCAGCTCGGTCATGCGGACGCCGGGGGCGAGGGCGAAGATCAGCGTGGCGATGACACCGGCGGCGGTGCCCAGGCCGAAGAAGAGGATGGCCGGGATCAGCAGGACCATCGACGGCATGGTCTGGAGCAGGTCCAGGACCGGGCGCACGGCCGCGCTGACCGCCTTGGAGCGGGCGGCCCGGATGCCGAGCGGGACGGAGATCACCAGGGCGATCACCGTGGCGACGAGCACCAGGGCGAGCGTCGACATGGCGCGGTCCCACAGGTCCAGCGAGTCGACGAGCGCGAACCCGGCGAAGGCGAGGACACCGGCGACCAGCCCGCGCAGCCACCAGGCGAGCACCGCGAGGATGCCCGCCAGGAGCAGGGGCTGGGGCGCGGTCAGGACGGCGTCGATGCCGCCGTACATGCCCTCGACGACCGCGCGGATCGCGTCGAAGAGCCAGGACAGATGGGCGACCAGCCAGTCGACGCCGGAGTCGACCCAGTCGCCGAGGTGGATCCTAGGCACGGGCGGTCACCTTCTTCCCGCTCTCCCCGCCGTCGCAGGCGATGGGTCCGCCGTCTTCGTCGCCGAGGAAGCCGACGAGGCGCTGCCTCGGTACGACACCGACGACCCGCCGGCCGGTGTCGAGCACGGCGACCGGGTGGGCCAGGCGGGCGCTGATCGCGCACAGTTCGGTGAACGGAGTGTCGGGGGTCGCGGTCTCGCAGCCGCAGTCGGCCTCGTCGCCGCGTACGCCGGTGTCCATGACGGCGCCCGCGGTCAGGACGCGGGAGCGGTCGACATCCTTGGTGAAGGAGGTGACGTAGCCGTCGGCGGGGCGGAGCAGGATGTCCTCGGCGCTGCCGGTCTGCACGATCCGGCCGTCGCGCATGACGGCGATGCGGTCGCCCAGGCGCATGGCCTCGTTGAGGTCGTGGGTGATGAAGACGATGGTCTTCTTCAGGGTCTGCTGCAGGGTCAGGAGCTGGTCCTGCATGTCGCGGCGGATCAGGGGGTCGAGTGCGCTGAAGGACTCGTCCATCAGGAGCAGGTCGGCGTCGGTGGCGAGCGCCCGGGCCAGGCCGACGCGCTGCTGCATGCCGCCGGACAGCTCGTCGGGCCAGGACTTCTCCCAGCCGGCCAGGCCGCACAGGGCGAGCGCCTCGTCGGCGCGGTGTTCACGCTCGGCGCGGGGCACGCCCTGCACGGCGAGGCCGTAGGCGGCGTTGTCGCGGACGTTGCGGTGCGGGAAGAGCGCGAAATGCTGGAAGACCATGCTGATCTTCCGCGACCGGACCGCGCGCAGTTCGCGGTCGGTGAGCGCGGTCAGGTCCCGGCCGCCGAAACGGACGTGTCCCGCGGTCGGTTCCAGCAGCCCGTTGAGCATCCGCAGCAGGGTGGACTTGCCGGATCCGGACAGGCCCATCACGACGAATATCTGACCCGGATCCACGGTGAAGGAGGCGTCGATCACGGCGGCGGTGGTGCCATCGGCGCGCAGCTCCTCACGGCCCGCCCCCTGCCGGAGTCTTTCCACTGCCCGGTCCGGTCGTCTGCCGAACACCTTGTACAGATGCTCGGCCTCGAGGCTGGCTGACACGCGTACCTCTCGTCTCGGTGGCAAGGACAGGAGACGAAGAGTCGCTGTCGGTTGAAAAGAGCAACTATCCCCGCTCCGAGGCGGCGCCTTCCCAAGTGCCCCGGAGGCAAACACAACAGTGGTCCAGCTCACAGCTCCCCCCGGTACGGCATGATGCGAGGCGTGACCGGACGACTGATGCTCCTCGACACCGCCTCGCTCTATTTCCGCGCCTACTTCGGCGTGCCGGACTCGGTGAGGGCGCCGGACGGCACGCCGGTGAACGCCGTGCGCGGGCTGCTGGACTTCATCGACCGGCTGGTGAAGGACCACCGGCCGGACCACCTGGTGGCGTGCATGGACGCGGACTGGCGGCCCCGGTGGCGGGTCGAACTCATCCCCTCCTACAAGGCGCACCGGGTGGCCGAGGAGCGCGAGGTCGGCCCGGACCAGGAGGAGGTGCCGGACACGCTCTCGCCGCAGGTGCCGGTCATCGAGGAGGTGCTGGACGCGCTCGGCATCGCCCGGGTCGGGGTCGAGGGGTACGAGGCGGACGACGTCATCGGCACCTTCACCGCACGCGCCGAGGGGCCGGTCGACATCGTCACCGGCGACCGCGACCTGTACCAACTGGTGGACGACGGCCGTCAGGTACGGGTGCTGTACCCCCTCAAGGGCGTCGGCACGCTGCAACTGACCGACGAGGCGTGGTTGCGGGAGAAGTATGGGGTCGACGGCAGGGGGTACGCGGATCTGGCGCTGCTGCGCGGCGATCCGAGCGACGGCCTGCCGGGCGTTCCCGGCATCGGCGAGAAGACGGCCGCCAAGCTGCTCGCCGAGTTCGGCGATCTGGCCGGGATCATGGCGGCGGTCGACGACCCGAAGGCGAGGCTCACGCCGTCGCAGCGCAAGCGGCTGGACGAGGCCCGCCCGTACGTGGCCGTCGCGCCGGCGGTCGTCCGGGTCGCCGCCGACGTCCCGCTGCCGGACGTCGACACGACGTTGCCGCGCGCGCCGCGCGACGCGGCGGGGCTGGAGGAGCTGTCGGTGCGCTGGGGGCTGGGCGGTTCCCTGCAGCGGCTGCTGACGACGCTCGGGGTGTGACGTGCGCGACGGTCTTCCGGGGGTGCGCTCTCATCCGCCCCGAATGCTAACTTAGGTGAACCTAACCAAGGAGCTGGGAGGCCGTCATGGCAGAACGTCCGGGACGCAACCCGCGCAAGCCCCATTCCGCCCAGGTTGTACGCACCGAACGGCTGACCCCGCACATGCAGCGGGTGGTGCTCGGGGGCGAGGGCCTGGCGGGCTTCGCCGCGGACACCTGCACCGACCACTATGTGAAGCTGCTCTTCCCGGCCGCGGGCGTGACCTACCCGGAGCCCTTCGACATGGAGCGGATCCGTGCGGAGTTCCCGCGCGAGCAGTGGCCGGTGACCCGGACGTACACCGTGCGCGGCTGGAATCCCGAACAGCGCGAGCTCACCCTGGACTTCGTGATCCACGGCGACGAGGGCCTGGCCGGGCCGTGGGCGGCGCGCGTCCAGCCCGGCGAGACCGTGCGCTTCATGGGCCCCGGCGGGGCGTACGCCCCGGACGCGAGAGCCGACTGGCATCTGCTCGCCGGTGACGAGAGCGCCCTGCCTGCGATCGCCCGCTCCCTGGAGACGCTGCCCGAGGGCGCCAGGGCGCACGCCTTCGTGGAGGTCTCCGGCCCCGAGGAGGAGCAGAAGATCGACTCCGGCGTGGAGGTGGTCTGGCTGCACCGCGGCGACCGGCCGATCGGTGCGGCGCTGGTCGAGGCCGTAAAGGCTCTCGAGTTCCCGGAGGGCCGGGTGCACGCCTTCGTGCACGGCGAGGCGGGCTTCGTGAAGGAGCTGCGCCGGCTGCTGCGCGTCGAGCGCGCGATTCCGCGCGAGGACCTGTCGGTCTCCGGCTACTGGCGCCTGGGCCACAACGAGGACGGCTGGCAGGCCTCCAAGCGCGAGTGGAACGCGCGCGTCGAGGCGGAGCAGGAGGGCGGCGCCGCCGCGGCCTGAGCCGAGCGAGGGCACCTTCGCACGTGGCGGCACCTTCTGAAGGTGCCGCCACCGCCGCGTTCCTGCCCTCGCGGCGGGAGGTGAGGACTACCGTTCCCTCCGGGGAGTTCGGCCACCGCCCGGAGCCGCACCGCAGCCTCGGCCGGTACGCTTCGTTCGCCGCCGGATCCTCCCTCATCTCCGTACTGACGACCGTCTTCCAGTTCTTCGCCTTCGGGTACTCCTTCGGCGGGCCGGTCTTCTTCCGGGCCTGGCCGGCCGTGCCGACCGGCCGGCTCATGGTCGCCGCGTGCTTCGCCGAACCGGCCGCGCGCTACCCGATCTCGGGCGCGATCCACCAGTGGTCCTCGCGACTGTCGGCCCCGTCCTTCGGCTGGTTCACCGGCTGGATCATGGTGATCCGGCAGATGGTGGTGGTCGCGGCGGCGGCCCTGGCCCTGCAAATGGTGCTGCCGGCGCTCTGGTCCGGCTTCCAGCTGATCGGCCACGGCCCCTGGCCGGTCTCCGCCGGCGGCGCCGCGAACGCCGCCGTGCTCGGCGTGGTCCTGCCGGCGCCCGCGACGGTCGCCGCGGGCGCGGTCTGTCGCGCGTACCGGGCGCGTACGCGCTGGTGGAGCCGGAGGCGGCGGAGGCGGTGCCCGCGTAGCCGGGGCCCGGCACCTACGCTGGTTCCCTGATGAGACGCAAGACCCGTACCCCGCCCTCTCCCCTGCCGCAGCGCCATGGGGTGGACCCCGTGCGGGTGCGGCTGCCCGCCGGCGAAGCGTGGGCGACGGTGGGCGAGCATCTGGTGGAGCGGCTCAGCGGGGCGGGGCCCGGCGTGGTCGAGGGGATGCTGGACGCGGGGCTGGTCGTCGGGGCCGACGGGCGGGCGGTGGCCGCCGACGCGCCGTACGTGCCGGGGATGTACGTGTGGTTCCACCGGGAGCTGCCCGACGAGGTGCCGGTGCCGTTCCCGCTGGGGGTGGTGTACCGCGACGAACGGATCGTCGTCGTGGACAAACCGCACTTCCTCGCCACGACCCCGCGCGGCAGCCATGTCGCCGAGACCGCGCTGGCGCGGCTGAGGCGTGAGCTGGACCTGCCGACACTGACGGCGGCGCACCGCCTGGACCGGCTGACGGCCGGGCTGGTGCTGTTCACGGTACGGCCCGAGGACCGCGGCGCCTACCAGTCGCTGTTCCGCGACCGGCTGGTGCGCAAGGAGTACGAGGCGGTCGCCCCGTACGTCCCCGGTATGGCCCTGCCCCGGACCGTGCGCAGCCGGATCGTCAAGGAACGCGGGGTGCAGGCCGCGCGGGAGGTGCCGGGCGAGCCGAACGCGGTGACCCGGGTGGAGCTGATCGAGCACCGGGAGGGGGACGGGCTGGGCCGGTACCGGCTGGTCCCGGCCACCGGGCAGACCCATCAGCTGCGGGTGCACATGAGCGCGCTGGGCGTACCCCTCCTCGGCGATCCGCTGTACCCGGAGGTGACCGGTCCCGTGCCGGCCGGTGACTTCCGGCGTCCGCTGCAACTGCTCGCGCGGAGGCTGGAGTTCACCGATCCGGTCACGGGTGTGGGGCACCGGTTCGTCAGCGGGCGGGTGCTCCGGGCCTGGTCCGCGCCCGCGGAGTGGGCTGCCGGGCAGGCGGGGTCGGCGACCGCGGAGCAGCCGGGGCCGGCCGGGACGGTCAGTGCCCGCGCCACCAGCGCCTGACGCGCTGCCAGACGCCGAGCCTGCGGACCGGTTCCGCGGGCGCCGGAGCGGGCTGCGGTGCCACCGCCTCGGGGGCGGGGGCGGGGGCGGGGGCGGGGGCCGGCGTGGGCTCCGTGGGTTTGGTGCCGATCTGCCAGGTGGCCCGCTGCGGTGGGACGGGCGCGGGGCTGGGCTTGAGCATCACGTCCTGCTGCGGCTTCGGTTCGAAACGCACCGGCAGTTCCACCAGATGCCGTGAGGCGATCGACGACCGCCAGCGCAGGTCCTCCTCGGCGCAGTCCAGCTGGACGTCCGACAGGCGCATCAGCAGCGCGTCGACACCGACGTCGGCGATGGCACGGCCGATGTCCTGGCCGGGGCACTCGTGCGGGCCGCCGCCGAAGGCGAGGTGGGAGCGGTTGCCCTGCATGTTGGCGGACAGGTCGGGGCGCACCCGCGGGTCGACGTTGCCCGGCGCGGGCGCGAACAGCAGCCCGTCACCCTTGCGGATGCGCCGGCCGCCCAGTTCCGTGTCCTGTTTGGCGAAGTAGCCGAGGACGGCACTGATCGGCGGCTCGTCCCACAGGGACTGCTCCACCGCCTCGGGCACCGTCATCTGCCCACCGTTGAGCTGGGCACGGAAACGCGGGTCGGTGAGCACCACCCGCAGCACGTTGGCGAGAAGGTTGGCCGTGGACTCGTACGCGGCGATCAGCACGACGCGCAGATGCTGGCCGACCTCCTCGTCGGTGAGTCCCGCCGGGTGGTTGATGAGATGGCTGGTGAAGTCCTCCTCCGGGCGGGCACGGCGACGGGCGGTGAGCCGCATCAGGGCATCCATGATGTAGGCGTTGCTGGTGATGGCGGTCTCGGTGCCTTTGAGCATGTCGCGGGCAGCCTGCACGATCCGGTCGTTGTACTCCTCGGGCATGCCGAGGATCTCGCACATCACCGCCATCGGCAGGTGCTCGGCGAACTGGCTGACCAGGTCGGCGCGGCCCTGCCCGCAGAACTCGTTGACCAGGCGCTGCGTGTAGCGGTTGATGTGGCGGCGCAGACCGCGGTGGTCGATGGTCGTCATGGCGCCGGTGACCGCCGCCCGCAGCCGCTGGTGCTCGTCGCCCTCGGCGTGCGAGCAGATGGGCTGCCAGGCGATGTGCGGCATGAGGGGATGGTCGGGCTTGACCACGCCCTCCAGGAGCGGGGTCCAGATGCGGCTGTCCCGGCAGTACTGCGAGGGCGTGCGCACCATGTGCAGGTTCTCGGTGTGTCCGAGGACCACCCACATCGGCACGTCGTCGTGGAGCAGCACCGGCGCCACGGGTCCGTGTTCCGCCCGCAGCTTCTCGTACAGCTCGCCCAGTTCGTCCGCCTCGGGGCCGTACAGCCGGTGCAGTCCTCCGGGCCCGAGGCGGTGCGCCGGGCAGCCGGGGGGCACGCCGGGCGCGGGATCGTCCGTGCCGGTCAGGGAGTGGGGTTCAGGCGTCACAGTGGTCGCTTTCGAAAAGGGGATCCGGGGTGTGGGGAGACGGGAGGGGTCAGGTGAGGGCGCCGGTTATGGCGAGCGAGTGCAGAAAGCGCACGAGGGTCATCAGCGTGTCGCGGCTGGAGGCCCGGCGGCGGGCGTCGCACTCGACGATGGGGATCTCCGGGGAGAGGTCCAGGGCGGTGCGCAGTTCCTCGACGGGGTAACGGGGTGCGTCCGGGAAGGAGTTGATGGCGACGACGAAGGGCACGCCGCGCTCCTCCAGTCGCCCCATGACGTCGAAGCTGACCTCCAGGCGCCGGGTGTCGACGAGCACGACCGCGCCGAGGGCGCCCTCGAAGAGCCCGTTCCACAGGAACCAGAAGCGTTCCTGGCCGGGGGTGCCGAAGAGGTAGAGCACCAGCTTCTCGGTGATGCTGATGCGGCCGAAGTCCATGGCCACGGTGGTGGCCGTCTTCGACTCGGAGCCGTAGTCGTCGTCGACACCGATGCCGGCCTGGGTCATGGTCTCCTCGGTGGTCAGCGGTCTGATCTCGCTGACCGAGCCGACCATGGTGGTCTTGCCGACTCCGAAGCCGCCCACGATCACGATCTTCACCGCGGCCTGGGCCGTGTGCGGCAGATGGTCCTCGGTCCGTGGGCCCGGGACGGTGTCAGAGCTTTTGAAGTCCATGCATCACCGCTTCGAGAAGTGAACGGTCGGGGAGCGCCTGGCGGACGATCGGGGCGCGCACCTGCACCAGTTCCGCCGTGATCATCTCGGTGATCAGTACGGTCATCGCGCTGAACGGCAGGTTGAGGTAGGCCGAGAGTTCGGCCACGGACAGGGGGGCGGTGCACAGCCGGAGCAGCGCCGCCTGCTCCGGTGGGACGGACGGCGGAGGATCGGCGCGCGCCACGATTAACGTCACCAGGTCCAGTTCGGCGCGCCCGCCGTCGGTGGCGCCGGTGATGACGTACAACCGCTCGGGGTTCTTCTTGGGCGTGCCCGTCTGCTCGCCCGCCTTCGGGGGTTCCGGCAGCGGTTCCTGTTTGGGGTAGCGCCGGCTGCGTTGCGGAGGAGTCATACGGTCTGCCCGTTCCGCCGGGGCGGACTGGTGAGATGGGCGCCGATCCGGACGACGAGGTCGCGCATCATGCCGCTCATCCGGCCGGGCTCGCAGACGACGTCGGCGAGGACCGCCAGGTAGGCGTTGGCTCCGGCGGCCATCAGGTAGAAGTAGCCGCCGTCGATCTCGATGACGACCAGCTTCATGTCGCCGTCGCTGCCGGGGAGTTCCTGGGCCACGGCGCCCGCCAGGCTCTGCACGCCGGCGCAGGCCGCGGCGACGCGGTCAGCGGCGTCGGGGTCGCCGCCGTAGCGGGCGATGCGCAGTCCGTCGGCGGAGAGCACCACGATCATCTCGATGCCCGGTACGCCGTCGGCGAGCTCCTTGAGCATCCAGTCGAAGTTGGCTCGCTGCTGGATCACTTGAGGTCCCCCTCGTCGTCGGCCTCGGTGTGGGTGGCCGAATCGTTGATCAGGTGCAGGTACGCGGTCGGGTTCCGCGTGAAGTCGGTCGGGTGGACGCCCGGGTTGTCCTTCTTGAGTCCCTCCCAGAAGGCCTCGACCCACAGTCCGGGTTCGCGGTCGTCCTTCTTCTTCTCGGGGTCGGGTTCGGGCTTGTGCTGCGACCAGATGGTGGGCTTGCCCTCGCGTTCGGCCCGCTCGATGGCGGCCTGTTCGGCGAGGCGCTGGCTGAGCGGGATCTTCACCCTGCTGCGGCGCTGCGGCAGGCCGTTGGCCGTCCACTCGGTGACCTCGGGGACGTCGTCCTCCATGGAGATCCCGGCGGGGATGCGCGGGCTGGTGGGCCGCCGCTTCTTGGGCGCGCGCTTGGGGCCCTCCAGGGCGCCGAGTTCGGCCTTCGGGACGGCGGTGGCGCCGATGCCGTGGGCGAGTCCGGGGGCGGGCTCGGTGGTCATCATGCTGCTGGGCACGATGAGGACGGCGCGGACGCCGCCGTAGGCGGAGGCCCGCAGCGAGACCTGCATGTTGTACTGCGTGCAGAGCCGGCCGACGACGGCCAGGCCCAGGCGCGGGGTCGTGCCGAGGGTGTGCAGGTCGACGCCCGCCTTGGCCGCCTCCAGCATGTTCTCGATCCGGGCGCGGGCCTCTTCGTTGAGGCTGACGCCGGCGTCCTCGATCTCGATGGCGACGCCGGTCTGCACCTCGGTGGCGGTGACGTGCACCTTGGTCTGCGGCGGCGAGTAGCGGGTGGCGTTGTCGAGGAGTTCGGCCGCGGCGTGGATGACCGGTTCGACGCAGGTGCCCTTGATGTTCACGTGGGCGATGGAGGCCAGGTCGATCCGGCGGTACTCCAGGATTCGGGACATGGCGCCGCGCAGCACGCTGTAGAGGGCGACGGGGTTGGGCCACTGACGGCCGGGACGGCCGCCGCCGAGGACGGAGATGGAGTCGGCGAGGCGGCCGATCAGCGCGGTGCCGTGGTCGATGCGCAGGAGGTCGTCGAAGACCTCGGGGTTGCGGCCGTGGTCCTCCTCCATCTCGCGGAGTTCGTTGGCCTGCTGGTGGACGATGGCCTGGACGCGGCGGGCGATGTTCACGAACGCCTGCTGCGCGGCGTCGCGCGCCGTCTCTTCCTCGTCCACGATCTTCAGCACGGCCTTGAGCAGGTCGCGCAGGGCGTCGGGGAGGTGACGCGGTTCGGGGTCCGCGTCGAGGACCTTGTGCATCACCTCTCTGGGGGATTCTCCGGCGTGCAGTCGGTACAGCGCGGTCGGCACGATCTCCGTGCGGAAGCGGAGGAGGTCCGCTTCCTGGGCGGCGATGCGCCCTTCCAGATACGCGGCGTGACGGGCGTGCTCCGCCCGCGCGTCGCGGAGCTTGCGACCGCGGCGCACCGCTTCGGCCGCCGTCGCGATCACCAGCAGCGTGGCGACGGCACCGCACAGGCCGACCGCGGTCCGGGCCGGCACCGCGACCACGGCGACGGCGGCTCCGGTCGCTGCGGCCATCAGTATGGCCGGCAGCAGCAGCACGCGCGCGTACGACAGTTCGCGGCCGCTGGGAGGCGGTTGAACACTCACCATGTATGCCCTCTGTGACGAATCGGCGGGGTGTCGGGGGAGCTTGCGGGGGGAAGGTTCATGGAGCTGTCTGGATCTTCCGCATGTTTGGGAACAAGCGCACGAATTCATCTCAACCCGGTGCGCCGCGGGCGAGCTTAGTCCGACCGGATCATCGCCATGTCATATTCGGCAAGCACCTGAAATCGCCTACGCCACAGGAGTACGCTCGGCCCCATTTGCACGCTCAGCCAACATTCGCACACAGTGCGTAGCGCTGGACAGGCGTACGAAGATAACTCACCGTAACGAGTGAAGAGTCACTCGGGCGGTGACGGAGACCGCCCCGGACGCCGGCTCAGACGCCGACGATCCGCAGTGCCGCGTCGGCCGTGGCCCGGGCGAACTCCGGGACAGGCCGGTCCGGTTCGGAGCGGCGCACCAGGATGACGCCCTCGATCAGCCCGAAGACCAGATCGGTCCGCAGGTCCAGCTCACTCTTGGCGAGCGCCGCACCGGCGGCCGCCGCGCCGATCAACTGCCGGCAGGCATCCCTGAATTCGGCCCGTACGGCGTGGAGCCGGCGAACCGCTCGGTGCGCACCTAGGGCAGCGGGTACAGCCCGCCGAGGTTGTGCGGCCCGCCGCACAGCAGCTCCACGTCCGTTCGCACGGAAGTTGGCGGTCGTATCTGAACGCCGGGTAGACGGAAGGGCCAGCGGCGCGGGGCCGCGTCGAGACGCGGTTCCGCCGCGTGGCGCGACCAGCCACAGTCCACCCGTGCCCGCCCGGCAAACCGTCACCCCACAGACGAGTAGGCGACCACACCCCGCAGCAACTGATCAACCGCCTTACGCGCCACCTTCGCCACGGTCGACCCCTCGGCAGGAGAAGCCGCCGAGATCTGCCCGAGCACGTCAATCACCTGCTTGCACCACCGCACGAAGTCCCCCGCCGGCATCTCCGCCTCGCGCAGCACCTCGTCGAGCCCCTTGCCCGAGGCCCACATGTACGCGGCCCAGGCGAAGCCCAGGTCGGGCTCGCGCTGGCCGACGCCCTCGGTCTGGGTGATCCGGAACTCCTCCTCCAGGGCGTCCAGCCGACCCCAGATCCGCACCATCTCGCCCAGCGCGGCCTTGGCCTTGCCGGACGGCAGCTTGGGCGCCATCGCGTCGTCGCCGACCCGCGCCTCGTACACCAACGCCGAGACACAGGCGGCCAGTTCGGCGGGGCTCAGACCCTCCCAGACGCCCTCGCGCAGGCACTCGCTGGCCAGCAGGTCGAGTTCGCCGTAGAGCCGGGCCAGCCGCTTGCCGTGCTCGGTGACCTCGTCGCCGCGCAGGTAGTCCATCTCGGTCAGCAGCGCCACGATCCGGTCGAAGGTGCGCGCGATGGTGTTGGTCCGGCCCTCGATACGCCGCTCCAGCTGCGAGGTGTCCCGCAGCAGCCGGTGGTACCGCTCGGCCCAACGGGCGTGGTCCTCACGGTCGTTGCACCCATGACACGGATGTGCCCGGATCGCCGTGCGCAGCCGCGCGATCTCGCGGTCGTCGGCGGCCTGGGAGCGCTTCTTGCGGGCCCGCTCCGGCGGGACGTGCCCGGCCTTGGTGCGCAGCGCGGAGGCGAGGTCCCGGCGGGACTGCGGCGAACGCGGGTTGAAGGACTTCGGGATCCGCATCCGCTCCAGCGGCTCGACCGGCACCGGGAAGTCGATCGACGCCAGCCGCTTGACCTGCCGCTCGGCGGTCAGCACCAGCGGGCGCGGACCGTCCTGGTACTCGAAGCCGCGGTGGCCGTTGGAACGCCCGGCGGGCAGGCCCGGGTCCAGCACCAGCGCCAGACCCGCGTACTTGCCCGTCGGTACGTGGATGACGTCACCCGGTTTGAGCTTCTCCAGGGCGACGGCGGCCTCGGCACGCCGCTGGGCCGCGCCCTGCCGGGCCAGCTCCGTCTCGCGGTCCTTCAGCTCGCGGCGCAGTCGGGCGTACTCCTCGAAGTCGCCGAGGTGGCAGGTCATGGAGGCTTTGTAGCCCTCCAGGCCCTCCTCGTTGCGCTGCACCTGCCGGGAGATCCCGACGACCGACTTGTCGGCCTGGAACTGCGCGAAGGACGTCTCCAGCAGCTCACGCGAGCGGTGCCGGCCGAACTGCTCGACCAGATTGACCGCCATGTTGTACGACGGCTTGAAGCTGGAGCGCAGCGGATACGTACGCGTGCCCGCGAGGCCGGCCAGGTGCTCGGGGCTCATGCCGCGCTGCCACAGCACGACCGCGTGGCCCTCGACGTCGATGCCGCGGCGGCCGGCGCGGCCGGTGAGCTGGGTGTACTCGCCGGGGGTGATGTCGGCGTGCTGCTCGCCGTTCCACTTGACGAGCTTCTCCAGCACCACCGAGCGGGCGGGCATGTTGATGCCGAGCGCCAGGGTCTCGGTGGCGAAGACCGCCTTGACCAGGCCGCGGACGAACAGCTCCTCGACGACCTCCTTGAAGGTCGGCAGCATGCCCGCGTGGTGGGCGGCGATGCCGCGCTCCAGGCCTTCCAGCCACTCGTAGTAGCCCAGGACGTGCAGGTCCTCGGCCGGGATCGACTCCGTGCGCTCCTCCACCAGGGCGCGCACCTGCTCCCGCGCCTCCTCGTCGTTGAGGCGCAGGCCCGCGTACAGGCACTGCTGGACGGCTGCTTCGCAGGCGGCGCGGCTGAAGATGAAGGTGATCGCGGGCAGCAGGCCCTCGGAGTCGAGCCGCTCGATGACTTCGGGACGGCTCGGCGTCCACACCCGCGAGCGCTGTCTGCGCTCCCGCTCCCGGTCGGCCTCGCGCATGGCGCGGCCCCGTCTGCGGTCCTGGTACGACGGGCGGCTGGCCTCCATGCGGGCCAGCCGTGTGAGATCGGGGTTGACGGCCTTCTTGTGGCCCTCGCCCTCCTCGAACAGGTCGTACATCCGCCGCCCGGCGAGCACGTGCTGGAACAGCGGCACGGGCCGGTGCTCGGAGACGATCACCTCGGTGTCGCCGCGGACGGTGTCGAGCCAGTCGCCGAACTCCTCGGCGTTCGACACGGTCGCCGACAGTGACACCAGGGTCACCGACTCGGGCAGGTGGATGATCACCTCTTCCCAGACTGCGCCGCGGAAGCGGTCGGAGAGGTAGTGCACCTCGTCCATGACCACGTACCCGAGGCCCAGGAGGGTCTGCGAGCCCGCGTAGAGCATGTTCCGCAGCACCTCGGTGGTCATCACGACCACTGGCGCGTCGGAGTTCACGCTGTTGTCGCCGGTGAGCAGGCCGACCTTGGCCGCGCCGTAGCGGCGGCACAGGTCGGCGTACTTCTGGTTCGACAGTGCCTTGATGGGTGTCGTGTAGAAGCACTTCTTGCCCTGCTGGAGGGCGAGGTGGACGGCGAACTCGCCCACGATCGTCTTGCCGGAGCCGGTGGGGGCGGCCACCAGCACGCCCTTCCCCGCTTCGAGTGCCTGGCAGGCCTCGATCTGGAAGGGGTCGAGGCCGAAGTCGTACATCTCGCGGAAGGACGCGAGCGCGGTGGCCTGCTCGGCTGCCCGTCTCCGGGCTGCCGCGTACCGCTCGGCCGGTGAGAGGTCCTCTGTCATCGTGCTTTCGAGGTTACCGGGCCCCACTGACAACAGGACGATCATTATCCGGAACGTGGGACAACCACAACGACAGGTGCCCGCGTCCCCGGGACGCGGGCACCTGTCTCGGTCCGGTGGACAGGCCCGTCAGGTCACGTCGTCGTATCCGTTGACCCGGTCCGTGCCCGCCTGCTCGGGCACCGCCCGGCCGGCGGAGACCGGCTCGACCTCGCCGACGTCCTCCGGAGTCAGGTCCAGCTCGGCGGCCTCGTCGTCGTCTGGACCCTCGGCCTCGCGGCGGCGCTTGCGCTTGTCGTTGAGCAGCGAGAAGGCCACCGCGGCGAAGTACAGCACCCAGATCGGCCCGGCGAGCGCCAGCATGGAGATGGGGTCGGTGCTGGGCGTGGCCACGGCCGCGAAGACCGTGATGCCCATGATCATCCCGCGCCACCAGCCGAGCATGCGCCTGCCGCTCAGCACCCCGGTCAGATTGAGCATGACCAGCAGCAGGGGCAGCTCGAAGGAGAGACCGAACACGATCACCATGCGGGTGACCAGGTCGAGCAGGTCGTCCAGCGGCAGCAGGTTGTTCACGCCGTGCGGCGTGAAGCCGATCAGGACCTTCGCCGTGGTGGGCAGCACCGCGTAGGCGAAGTAGGCGCCACCCAGGAAGAGCGGGACGCCGGTGCCGACGAAGGCGTAGGCGTACTTCTTCTCGTGCCTGTGCAGGCCCGGGGCGACGAAGGCCCACAGCTGGTACAGCCACACCGGGGTGGCCAGCACCACACCGGCCATCAGGGACACCTTCAGGGCCAGCGTGAAGGGCGTCAGCAGGCCGTTGATCGTGATCTGCGCGCACTGCTGGGTCTTGTCGTCCGACTTCGCCAGCTCTTCGAAGGTCTTCGCGCAGCCGACCGAGTCCAGCACCGGCTTGGTGACGAAGTTGATGATGTCGTTGTAGAAGAAGGCTGCCACGACCGTGACGGCGACGATGGCCAGCAACGCCTTCGCGAGCCGGTTGCGGAGCTCACGAAGGTGATCCACAAGGGGCATCCGCCCCTCGGGATCCCTCTCCTTCTTGCGGGCAGGCTTGAGCAACCCACGTCCTCATCTCGTGCGGCAGGCCGGAGACTCCGGCCCTGCGTCAGCGCTGGGTGGTGTCCGTCGGCTCGTTGACCGGGCGCGAGGTGGACACGTCGCCGGGAGCGGCCTGGATGGTGCGCTGCGCCGGGGGCTGCTCGCCGGTGCCGGACGCCTGGGCGGAGGAGTTGCCCTCTTCCTTCATCGCCTTGGCCTCGCTCTTGAGGATGCGCGCGGACTTGCCGAGCGAGCGGGCCATGTCCGGAAGCTTCTTCGCGCCGAACAGCAGGATGATGACGACGAGGATGAGAATGATCTCGGGGGCGCCGAGCCTTCCGAACATAAGTCTTTACCTTCTCACCGAGGCGGCTGGGTGGGGTGCTGTCCGAGCAGTCGGACATGTGTCCGAGAGATCGTGCTGACAGCGATCGTAACGCTCTGGGGTAAACGTGAGGCAATCCCCGTGCGTACTCCCGGTCTGCAGTACGGGCCTCGTTTTCCGGACCACGACCAGCAGCGTACCTGCCGCAGTGGCCCGCGTGACAGGGCGAAGTGCCCCAAAACGCTTGCGGCCCAGGACTCACAGGGCCGTCGCAGCAGGACTCACAGCGAGTCCGCGGCCCGGGCGGCGCTCACCGACGCCCGCTCCAGGTCCTCGGCCGCCCTGTTGATACGGCGCGCGGACTCGGCGACCTGCCTGCCCAGGCGCTGCGCCTCCAGGAAGACCCGGACCGCCAGCACACCGAGGACGGCGAGACCCAGGAAACCCACAGCTACCGCGAACATCGGCCAGAACATGACGCCGAGCCTAGACGGTGGAGTGCAGCCGCAGTGTCCTGACCCCGCCTCCGGTCAGCAGCTCGACGATGCGTTCCCCCGCGGGCTTGCGGACGGACGCGCCGCACTCGGGGCAGGTGAAGGAGTAGAAGGTCGTCCGGCTGCTGGCGCCGATCGCCAGGCGCAGGGCGCTCGCGGAGAGCTCGAAACGGCCCCGGCAGTCCGGGCAGCCCGCCCTGAACACCACGGGGACCACTCTCTTCATCCCGGCGAAGGCGGCCGCGACCGTCATTTCCCTCGTACCGGACACCGGAGACTCGCTCAAAGCCCTCGCTCCTGCCTGTCGTACAGCCCGTCGTGAACGCCGCCGTCCACCGCACGGTCACCCTGCGCCGCGTCGTACGCCGCCAGCGCCTCGGTCGCCGCCTGGCGGGCGCTGGCGGCCAGCTCGGGCGGCGAGACGATCCGGCCGTCGCGGCCCAGACGCAGCGCCAGCCGTCTGAGCGAGGCCGGATCGGGGGTGCGCAGAGTGATACGCAGTCCGCCGTCGGGGAGCTCATCCGCGCTGTCGTGCGGGTAATACTCGGCGACCCAGCGGCCTCCGGGGCCGACCTCGACGACGACCTCCGGGTCCTCGGCGGCGGGCTGCACCAGGGCCTCGGAGAGGTCCCGCAGTTCCATCTCGGGCGGGGCGGACGGCTCGTCGAGGATCCGGATCTCGGCGACCCGGTCGAGCCGGAAGGTGCGGCGCGCCTCGGAGCGGCGGCACCAGGCCTCGACATAGGTGTGGCCGACGCTGACCAGGCGGATGGGGTCGATCTCGCGCTCGGTGACCTCGTCCCGGGCCGGCGAGTAGTAGCGGATCCACAGCCGGCGGCGCTCGGAGATCGCCCGGTCGACGTCGGCGAAGACGCCGCCCTCGGACTCGAAGGTCACCGACAGCCGGGAGCTGGCGCCCGCCGCCTCACCGGCCGCGGTCTCCACCTTGGCCGTCGCCCGCAGCAGCGCCTGCCGGTCACCCTCCCGCAGTCCCGGCAGGGTGGCCACGGCGCGGGCGGCCACCAGCAGGGCGGTGGCCTCGTCGGCGGCGAGCCTCAGCGGCTCGGCGGCCTCCGCGCCCAGGGCAGCGGGATTGTGCCACCAGATGCGCTCACCGTCGGTGTCGATGTCGAGCAGATCGCCGCCGCGGAAGCTGGTGCCGCACATGGGCAGCACGTCGAGGTCGGAGACCAGCTCGTCCTCGGTGATCCCGAAGGCGCGCGCCACGTCCGCGACCCGGGCCCCGGGGCGCTCGCGCAGATACGTCACCAGGGAGAGCATCCGCCGGGTCTGGTCGATGGCGTTCACGGGCCTGACCGGTTTGCCTGCCACTGTCCTGCTCGCTCCCCCTCAGCCCTTGGCCACGGCACGCAGCCGGTCCACCACGTCGGCCCGCAGCTCGGCGGGCTCCAGGACCACCACGTCCGGACCGAACTCCACCAGCCAGGCATCCAGCCCGTGCCCGTACGGAATCTGCAACTCGTCCCAGCCGTCACCGAGTTCCCGGACCGAGGTGGCCTTCGCCCGAAGGGGGTAACCGGCGCCCGGACGCAGCCGGATCAGCGCCGTACGGTCGGCGATCTCGCCCGCCCAGCTCGCGACGGTCTCGCGGACGGTGACCACGTCGGGGACCGGGGCGGTGAAACCGCTGCCGCGGGTGCGCACCCTGCCGGTGATCCTCGACAGCCGGAACACGCGCTCGGCGCCCCGGTCGCGGTCCCAGCCCGCCAGGTACCAGTGGCCGCGCCAGCACTCCAGCGCCCACGGCTCCACGTGCCGGGGCTCCGGGTGGGCGGCGGAGGCCTTGCGGTAGTCGAAGAGGACCGGGCGGCGGTCGCGGCAGGCCAGCATCAGCGGCTCGAAGGCGGCCTCGTGCACCGGGATGCGCGGCTCCAGGGCGCCGTGCGCCTCGTACGGGTCGACGTCCTCGGGCAGCCCGGCCGCGCGCAGCTTCTGCAGGGCGCCGCTGGCCGCGCCGGCCAGCCGGGCCTGCTGCCAGACCTTGGCGGCCAGGCCCAGGGCGGCGGCCTCCTCGGCGTCCAGGGTGATGGGCGGCAGGCGGTTGCTGTCGCGGCGGGCGAGGTAGCCGACCTCGCCGTCCAGGTTCTCTACGGTCTCGATGACCAGGCCGAGCTCGCGCAGGTCGTCCTTGTCGCGCTCGAACATCCGGCTGAAGGAGTCGTCCGAGCCGGCTTCCAGGTAGGCCTCAATGGACTCGCGCAGCTCGCGCTTGCTGAGCGGCCGCCGTGTTCCCAGCAGACACAGCGCCAGGTTCATCAGCCGCTCGGCCTTGGCAATGGCCATCGACGCCCTTCGCCTTCCCTATGGTGGTTCCAACCGATGACCGTACCGCTCCGGAGTGTCGCGGCAAAAGCCGATACAAAAGCCGAAGGCCCATGCGCACAGCATGAGCCCTCGTTCGACCAGGATCGGTCAGCGCTTGGCAACGCCCACCAGATCACAGACGAAGATCAGCGTCTCGCCCGGAGCGATCCGGCCACCGGCGCCACGGTCGCCGTACGCGAGGTGCGCCGGGATGACCAGCTGGCGGCGACCGCCGACCTTCATGCCCTGCACGCCCTTGTCCCAGCCCTGGATGACCTGGCCGACACCGAGCTGGAAGTCCAGCGGGGTGCCGCGGTTCCAGGAGGCGTCGAACTCCTCACCGGTGGAGAAGGCGACGCCCACGTAGTGGACCTTCACGAAGTCGCCGGCCTCGGCGACCTCGCCGTCCCCCTCCCAGATGTCCTTGATCTCGAGGTCAGCCGGGGGCTCGCCGCCCGGGAAGTCGATCTCGGGCTTGTCGATGCTCACGTCTAAAGCTCCTGCTTGTGTACGACTCGGAACGCGGACAGTCTTTCATCTCCCGGCCGGTCCCGCCCGCGACGGGCGGGCCACCGCCTGCGGCGCTACATCGCCGCCAGGATGTCCACGGAGAACACCAGGGTGGAGCCCTTCTTCACGGGTCCGCCGCTGGGCGGGGTGTTGCCGTAGGCCAGGTCCGGGGGCACCACGATCAGGACGCGGCTGCCGACCTTCTTGCCGGTGAGGCCCTGGGCCAGTCCCTTGACGACCTGCTGCATCTGCTCCAGCGAGAACTGGCTCAGCCGCCCCGTGCCGTACGTCGCCTGGAACGTCTTGCCGCTGTCCCAGACCACGCCCTTGAACTGGCACAGGACGGCCTGACTCGCCTTGACCTCGTCGCCGTCGCCCTCCAGGACGTAGTGCGACACGAGCTTCTTCGGCGGGTCCGTCTTGGGGACCTTGATCGAGGGGGCGCTGCCGTCGGTCTTGGTGCCCACCGTCGGCAGGGCCGCGTCGGTCTGCGCGACCACCTTGCCCTTGCTGGAGCTCTTCGAGTTGAAGGAGTCCAGCAGATCGACGACGAAGACCAGCGTGTCGGTGCCCTTGATGCCCGCGTCCGGGTTGCCCGACTTGCCGTACCCCCAGGTCGGAGGGACGGCCAGCTCGACCCGGCTGCCGACCTTCCTGCCCGCCAGACCGTACCGCCAGCCGTCGATGGGGCCGCCCTGAACGAGCTGCATGACCAGCGGCGCCTTGCGGTCGTAGGAGTTGTCGAAGACCTTCCCGGTGTCCCAGATCTGGCCCAGGTAGTGTGCCCGGACGAAGTCGTTCTCCGCGATCGTGCGGCCGCTGCCCGCGATCACCGTCTTCACCGCGAGGTTCTTCGACGGGTCGCCCGCACCCTTGGCGACCGTCGGCTTCTCCCCGAACTTCACGCCCGCGGTGATGGCCGGCACCGGCCCGTCCACGATCTTCGGCGGCGGGGAGGCGGACGCCGACGGCGACGCGGTCGCCTTGCTCGAGTCGGACGAGTCGTCGCCGCATCCGGCGAGCGTGACCAGTCCTGCGGGTACGGCGGCAAGGAGAAGTGAGCGTCGGCGCACGGGGGGAGCCTCGTAATCGGTCGATCTTGTGGATGGCGTGCGCGCAACTCTACGGCGTGAGAAGGGCGCCGTACGGGAAACGTACGGCGCCCGTGTGACGTTCCGGCATTCGTGTGCAGAAACGCTTTATCCGCAAACGCCCGGCCCGGCAGCGCCCGGATCACATTCCGGCGATCAGCTTCTCCACCCTGTCGTCCACCGAACGGAACGGGTCCTTGCACAACACGGTGCGCTGCGCCTGGTCGTTGAGCTTCAGGTGCACCCAGTCCACCGTGAAGTCCCGGCGCTGCTCCTGCGCCCGGCGGATGAAATCGCCGCGCAGCCGGGCCCGAGTGGTCTGCGGGGGAACCGACTTGCCCTCGAAGATCTTCAAGTCGTTGCAGATCCGGGTGGCTTGGCCCTTCTTCTCCAGCAGGTAGTACAGGCCACGACGGCGGTGGATGTCGTGGTAAGCGAGGTCTATCTGGGCGACCCGCGGATGCGACATCGTCATGTTGTGCTTGGCCCGGTACCGCTCGATGAGCTTGTACTTCATCACCCAGTCGATCTCGGTGCCGATGCGGTCGAGGTCCTCGGTCTCGATCGCGTCCAGCGTGCGGCCCCACAGCTCCAGGACCTGCTCGACCGTGCCGCTGCGGATGCCGCGGCGCTCGCAGAAGTCCACGGCCTTCTCGTAGTACTCCCGCTGCACCTCCAGCGCGGAGGCCTCGCGGCCGCTGGCCAGGCGCACCTTGCGGCGGCCGGTGATGTCGTGGCTGACCTCGCGGATCGCCCGGATCGGGTTCTCCAGGGTGAGGTCGCGCATCACGGTGCCCGCCTCGATCATGCGCAGTACCAGGTCGGTGGCGCCGACCTTGAGCAGCATGGTCGTCTCGGACATGTTCGAGTCGCCCACGATGACGTGCAGCCGGCGGTAGCGCTCGGCGTCCGCGTGCGGTTCGTCACGTGTGTTGATGATGGGCCGGGAGCGGGTCGTCGCCGAGGAGACGCCCTCCCAGATGTGCTCCGCCCGCTGGCTGACGCAGTAGACGGCACCGCGCGGCGTCTGCAGGACCTTGCCCGCACCGCACAGCAGCTGCCTCGTCACCAGGAACGGGATGAGGATGTCCGCGAGCCGGGAGAACTCCCCGTGCCGGGCCACCAGATAGTTCTCGTGGCAACCGTAGGAGTTGCCCGCCGAGTCGGTGTTGTTCTTGAAGAGGTAGACGTCGCCCGCGATTCCCTCCTCGTGCAGGCGTCGTTCCGCGTCCACCAGGAGTCCTTCGAGAATGCGCTCGCCGGCCTTGTCGTGGGTGACCAGTTCGGTCACATTGTCACATTCGGGTGTCGCGTATTCCGGATGTGATCCCACGTCGAGATAGAGCCGGGCGCCGTTACGCAGAAAGACATTACTGCTGCGGCCCCATGACACGACACGGCGGAAGAGGTACCGCGCCACCTCGTCAGGCGACAGGCGGCGCTGTCCCCTGAACGTGCACGTGACGCCGTACTCGTTCTCCAGCCCGAAAATGCGGCGGTCCATGAGTGAACATTACGCCCGATCCCCCGAGCTGAAACGGGGTTCGGCAGCACGATTTGGATCATTTTCCGATGAAGCCGCAACGACCGCGCTCCCGGCGGGAGCTGCGAGGACCCGCCCCGTGGCCAGCAGGACCAGCAGCGACACCGCCCCCGCGGCGCCCGGCACGGCGAATCCCCACAGCGCGCCGCCCGCCTGGACGACCGGACCGGCCAGGCCCGTTCCCACGGACGCGCCCACTGTGAACGTCGTCACAAGCCAGGAGAAGGCCTCGGTCACCGTACCGCTCGGCGCGTGCCGGTCGACGATGATGAACGCGCAGGCGATGCACGGCGCGAGAAACACCCCGGAGACCACCGTGAGCAGCACCATCGCCACCGCGCCCGGCATCAGCATCAGCGGCAGGTAACACACCGCCAGAAGACCGACCAGCACCCTCAGTCGCCGCTCGGGCACACCGCTCCACCGTCGCGCCCCGTACACCGTGCCGCCCACCAGCGCCCCCAGGCCCAGCGCCGCCATCAGCCAGCCGTACACCGCGTCGCCCCCGTGCTCGTCCGCGTACGGCACCGACGCCACGGTGATCGAGCCCAGCGCGATGCCCACGAACAGGAAGGCGCCCAGCAGGACCAGCAGGCCGGGCGAGCGCAGGGCACCCAGCCAGTGCGCCTCGCGGGGCGCCGAGCGCCACGCGCGCGAGGGCGGCGAGACGACCACGGACAGCGCGCCCAGCACGCCGACGGCGTTCAGGACGAGCAGCGCGGCCCGCTCCGACCACAGCGACACGCACAGCGTCACCAGCAGCGGTCCGACCGTGAACATGACCTCCTGGGCCACGGCGTCCATCGCGTACGCCGTGTGCACCTGGTCCTCCCGGCGCAGCACGGAGGGCCACAGGGCACGCAGCCCGCCCTCCAGGGGCGGGGTGAACAGCCCGGCCGCGGCGACGGCGGCACAGGCGAGCGGCAGCGGGCCGGTGCCGGAGAAGGCGAAGACGGTCATGGCCAGGGCCGAGGCGATCACGGCCGGCAGCTGGACGCGCGGCTGTCCGAACAGGTCCACCAGCCGCCCCAGCACCGGCTGACCCACGGCGGTGGCCGTGCCGTAGACGGCCGCCAGCGCCCCGGCGAGGCTGTACGTGCCGCCCTCGGCACGGACGAAGAGCACCAGCGCGATGGCGGCCGTGGCGTTCGGCAGGCGGCCCACCAGCGTGCCGGTCAGCAGCCGGACCGCGTGCCTCGCCCTGAGGATTTCCAGGTATCCCGCGGCCATCCGCTGCCTCCAGGTTTTACGTATAACGTCGACGCCCATACGTACCATGTGCGCTGTCACGCGTCCAGACGAAGGACCGGCGCAGACCCAGCCCTAAGGAGCGCACCCACGGTGGCACGCAGCAGCACGCGCCCCACGAGCCGGGACGTCGCCCAGGCCGCCGGCGTCTCGCAGGCGGCCGTCTCACTCGTCCTCGGCGACAAGTGGCGCGGCCGGGTCTCGCAGACCACCGCGGAACGAGTACGCCAGGCCGCCCAGGACCTCGGCTACCGCCCCAACCTCGCCGCCCGCAATCTGCGCCTCGGCCGCACCCGCACCGTCCTGCTGGTCGTACCGGCCCTGACCACCGAGTTCTTCGCCGGCGTCTACACCGGCGCCGCCCGCGTCGCCGCCCAGCACGGCTTCGGAGTCGTCCTGTACCCCTCCCCCGAAGGCATCGGCCCCGCCCGCAATCCCTTCGCCTCCGCCCAGGCCGCCCTCGACGGCGTCATCGCCTCCTCCATGGCCGCCGACGCCCTCACCGCCATCCGCGGCGACCAGCTGCCCCTCGTCATGCTCGACAGCGACCCCGGGGGCAGCCTGGGAGCCGCCACCGTCAACCTCGACATCACCGACGGCGTACGACAGGTCGTCGAACATCTCCTGGGACTGGGCCACCGGCACTTCCTGCACCTCGCCGCGGACGTGGCCTCCTGGACATTCGAGGTACGCGCGCGCGAGCTGGCGGCGCGGGTGGGCACCGTCGCGGGCACCGAGGTACGTACGATTCACGCCCCCATCTCCATCGAAGGCGCCCTGACCGCCACCGAAGCCGCCCTGTCCGGCCCCGCCCCTCGCCCGACCGCCCTCGTCTGCGACGACGACAAACTCGCCGCGGGCGCCTACAAGGCCCTGCGCCGCCTCGGCCTGCGCGTACCCGACGACATCTCCGTCACCGGCCTCGACGACCTCGCCCTCGCCACCGCCATCGACCCCGAGCTGACGACCGTACGGCTGGACGCGGAACTGTTCGGGGAGCGGGGCATGCGGGCCCTCCTCGCGGTCCTGGAGGGCCGGGAGCCCGAGGGTGGCGACATCCCGGTGCAACTGGTGGTACGGGGCTCCACGGCGCCACCACGCAGCACCTCCTGACACGCCTGTGCCCCGGCCGTTGCGTCGGCCGGGGCACATCAGGAGCGGGACGGGCTATGTCTCGTCGGGTTCCTCGGCGCTCTCCGCCTCCGTGCTCGCACCGTTCACCTCCAGCAGACGGGCGAGCTGGCGGCCGACGATGCGCTTGAACTTGCGCTTCTGCGGACGCGTACGGTCCAGCACCGCCACCTCCAGCCGCTCGGCGGGGATCTCCCGCTCGCTGCCGTTGGTGTCACGGGACAGGGCCTGCACGGCCAGTTTCAGCGCCTCCGCGAGCGACATGCCGTCGCGGTGGCGCTGGTCCAGGAAGCTGCTGATCTGCTCGGCGTTGCCACCCACCGCGACCGAGCCGTGCTCGTCCACGATCGAGCCGTCGTGCGGAAGGCGGTAGATCTGGTCGCCCTCCGGGGTCTCCCCCACCTCGGCGACCACCAGCTCCACCTCGTACGGCTTCTCGGCCGCGCTGGAGAAGATCGTGCCCAGCGTCTGGGCGTAGACGTTGGCCAGACCCCTGGCCGTCACGTCGTCCCGGTCGTAGGTGTAACCGCGCAGGTCGGCGTAGCGCACGCCGCCGATCCGCAGGTTCTCGTACTCGTTGTACTTGCCGGCGGCCGCGAAGCCGATCCGGTCGTAGATCTCGCTGAACTTGTGCAGCGCGCGGGACGGGTTCTCACCGACGAACACGATGCCGTCGGCGTACTGGAGCACCACGAGGCTGCGGCCACGGGCGATGCCCTTGCGGGCGTACTCCGCCCGGTCGGCCATGGCCTGCTGGGGTGAGACATAGAACGGCGTCGACACCGGTTATCCGTCCCTTTCTGTGGAAGTCACTGGATCACCTGGGCAAGGAGGGCCGGGGCCTACAGCAGCGCGGCCCGCGGGCCGTCGGGCTGCTCCAGCCGCCGCTCCAGGATCGCGCGGGCGATCTCGGAGGACTCGTTCTCGGTGAGCCGGCGGAAGCCGTCCTCGGTGATCACGGTGACGATGGGGTAGATCCGGCGGGCGACATCGGGACCACCGGTCGCCGAGTCGTCGTCTGCCGCGTCGTAGAGGGCCTGCACCACGAGGGTCGTGGCCTGTTCCTCGGTCAGATCCTCGCGGAACAGCTTCTTCATGGCACCGCGCGCGAAGATCGAGCCGGAGCCGGTGGCGGCGTAGTTGTGCTCCTCGGAACGGCCGCCCGTGACGTCGTAGGAGAAGATACGGCCCCTGTCGCGGTCCACGTCGTAACCGGCGAAGAGCGGCACCACGGCCAGGCCCTGCATGGCCATGCCGAGATTGGAACGGATCATGGTCGACAGGCGATTGGCCTTGCCCTCAAGGGACAGCTGAGCGCCCTCGACCTTCTCGAAGTGCTCCAGCTCCAGCTGGAAGAGCTTGACCATCTCCACGGCGAGACCGGCGGTGCCGGCGATACCGACGGCCGAGTACTCGTCCGCCGGGAACACCTTCTCGATGTCCCGCTGCGCGATCACATTGCCCATGGTGGCCCGGCGGTCACCGGCGAGCACGACACCGCCCGGGAAGGTCACGGCCACGATGGTGGTGCCGTGCGGCGCCTCGATCACACCCTGGGTCGGGGGGAGCTGACGGTTGCCGGGCAGCAGCTCGGGCTGGTGCTCGGAGAGGAAGTCCATGAAAGAAGAGGATCCTGGCGTCAGGAAGGCAGCTGGTAGACGCCCGGTGCTACGAGTGTTGGCTTCCACGCGTTTCCTTCCACGTATGCAGCAGCCCGCCTTATGGCCTCGGGCTGATCCTTGAACTGCCCCAGTGCGGCGTTGCAGCTGAAGCACAGTACGCCACGGACCCTACCCGTCTCATGGCAGTGATCCACATGTGCGGGCGGAGCCGCAAGACATATGCAGCAGACGCCCCCTTGGGCGGCGATCAACTCGTCGCGCTCGACTTCCGTTATGCCGTACTGCCGCTCCAGGTGTCCCGCTCGCCCCTCGACTGCCCGGCATGCCTTGCAACGCGTCGAAAGCCCCTCGGGCGCCGTTGCATTGCGGTGCCATTGGCTCCACGGTTTTATCTCGCCGCATTTCAGGCACAGCTTGTGCCCCTCGGGCACGTCCGCCCTGGGGCGGACCTTCCGCCCCAGACTCTCCTGCCGCTTGCGGTGATAGTCCGACGCGCACTCTCGACAGTGCCGTTGCAGACCGTCCAGGTGAGACCGCCTGCGAGCGAAGGCTGCGTGCGGCTTGTCCTCGCCACACCGCACGCAACGCTTCCACCCCTCTTGATTTGCCAACTCTTGCGCCCCGCTGCCTTCAATTCGAAGGTTACTCGCCACCTTTTTGAACGAAGCTTCGAACGAAATCCTCTGCGTTCTCCTCCAGGACATCGTCAATCTCGTCCAGGACGGAGTCCACGTCATCGCTCAGCTTCTCGTGCCGCTCCTTGAGGTCCTCGGAGCCCTGCGCTTCCTGCGTCTGCTCCTCGACCTCCTCGGTGGAGCGCGTCGCCTTCTGCTGGCCGCCGCCGGTGTCCTTGGTCGCCATAACCCTCACCCCGCTCAGTTCGCCCGACATGGTCGACAGGTCGGCAATCCTGCCGATCGGTGATGATCAGACCCTACAAGCCGGGTCCGACATCGGCCCCGCAGTTTCTCCAACGTACGGGGGCCACCTCGATGATTCCCTGGCGCCGGGGTTTCCACCCTGAACGCCCGGGGCGGTTCGAGTACCCGGTCAGGCCCGCTCAGCCGCCTGAGAGGACCCTGACCAGGTCTTCTGCCGTGCGGCAGCGGTCCAGGAGCTCCTTGACGTGATTTCGCGTTCCGCGAAGCGGTTCCAGGGTTGGGACGCGCTGGAGGGAGTCGCGGCCGGGCAGGTCGAAGATCACCGAGTCCCAGGAGGCCGCGGCGACGTCGTCGGCGTACTGCTCCAGGCAGCGCCCGCGGAAGTATGCGCGGGTGTCCTCCGGCGGCTTCGTGCGGGCCCGCTCCACCTCGGTCTCGTCCAGGAGCCGCTTGATGCGCCCGCGGGCCACCAGACGGTTGTACAGGCCCTTCTCGGGGCGTACGTCGGCGTACTGGAGGTCGACCAGGTGCAGCCGGGCGGCGTCCCAGTCGAGGCTGTCGCGGCGGCGGTAGCCCTCCATGAGCTCCCGTTTGGCCACCCAGTCGAGTTCCCCGGCGAGGCTCATGGGGTCGTTCTCGAGCCGGTTGAGGGTGTCCTCCCAGCGGGACAGGATGTCCTTGGTCTGCTCGTCGGCGTCGGCGCCGAAGCGCTCCTCGACGTACTTGCGGGAGAGCTCGAAGTACTCCATCTGCAGTTGGACGGCGGTGAGTGTGCGGCCGCTGCGGAGCGTGACCAGGCGCTTCAGCGACGGGTCGTGAGAGACCTGGTGGAGGGTGCGTACCGGCTGGTCGACCGCCAGGTCCACCGCGATGAAGCCGTCCTCGATCATGGACAGGACCAGGGCGGTCGTGCCCAGCTTGAGGTAGGTCGAGATCTCCGAGAGGTTCGCGTCGCCGATGATCACGTGCAGGCGGCGGTACTTCTCGGCGTCCGCGTGCGGCTCGTCGCGCGTGTTGATGATCGGGCGCTTGAGGGTCGTCTCCAGGCCGACCTCGACCTCGAAGTAGTCCGCGCGCTGGCTGAGCTGGAAGCCGTGTTCGTGGCCGTCCTGGCCGATGCCGACGCGACCGGCGCCGGCGAAGACCTGGCGGGAGACGAAGAAGGGCGTGAGGTGGCGCACGATGTCCGAGAAGGGGGTTTCCCGCTTCATCAGGTAGTTCTCGTGCGTGCCGTAGGAGGCCCCCTTGTTGTCGGTGTTGTTCTTGTAGAGGTGGATCGGCTGTGCTCCGGGGAGCTGGGCGGCGCGTTCCGCGGCCTCGGCCATGATCCGTTCGCCGGCCTTGTCCCAGAGGACGGCGTCGCGGGGGTTGGTGACCTCGGGTGCGCTGTACTCGGGGTGTGCGTGGTCCACGTAGAGGCGGGCGCCGTTGGTGAGGATCACGTTGGCGAGCCCGATGTCCTCGTCGGTGAGCTGGCTGGAGTCGGCGGCCTCGCGGGCGAGGTCGAAGCCTCGCGCGTCGCGCAGCGGGTTCTCCTCCTCGAAGTCCCAGCGGGCCCGGCGGGCCCGGTGCATCGCCGCGGCGTAGGCGTTGACGATCTGGGACGAGGTGAGCATGGCATTGGCATTGGGGTGGCCGGGGACGGAGATGCCGTACTCCGTCTCGATGCCCATTACTCGCCGTACGGTCATGCGGCCCTCCTTGCCCGGCGGCGCCCTCGGTCGTGGACGCCGCTCAAGTACCGCTGGTGCTCCGGTGCGTGTGCGGTGCCCGTCCCCGCACTGTGCGACTCGGCGGTAGGAAAGAGCCTAGAACGCCTTTGCGCTGGTGGGGAGATCATTTGCGTCATTGCCTGCTCCAGCCGTGACCCGAAAAACAGTCGGCTGCGGGTACCCGTGGAGGGCACCCGCAGCCGCCCTGCCTTTACAGGTACTGACCGGTGTTCGCCACCGTGTCGATGGAGCGCCCGGTGTCCGCGCCCTGCTTTCCGGTGATGAGGGTGCGGATGTAGACGATCCTTTCGCCCTTCTTTCCGGAGATGCGGGCCCAGTCGTCGGGGTTGGTGGTGTTCGGGAGGTCCTCGTTCTCCTTGAACTCGTCCACGCAGGCCTGGAGGAGGTGGGAGACGCGGAGTCCCTTCTGGTTGTGTTCCAGGAATTCCTTGATCGCCATTTTCTTGGCGCGTCCGACGATGTTCTCGATCATGGCGCCGGAGTTGAAGTCCTTGAAGTAGAGGACTTCCTTGTCGCCGTTGGCGTAGGTGACCTCCAGGAAGCGGTTCTCCTCGGATTCGGCGTACATGTGCTCGACCGCGGTCTGGATCATGCTCTGGACCGTGGTGGCCTTGTCGCCGCCGTGTTCCGCGAGGTCGTCCGCGTGGAGCGGGAGACGCTCGGTGAGGTACTTGCCGAAGATGTCCTTGGCCGCTTCGGCGTCCGGACGCTCGATTTTGATCTTCACATCAAGCCGGCC
The DNA here is from genome assembly GCF_044453765.1 of Streptomyces sp. NPDC051636. Classification (NCBI taxonomy): domain Bacteria; kingdom Bacillati; phylum Actinomycetota; class Actinomycetes; order Kitasatosporales; family Streptomycetaceae; genus Streptomyces; species Streptomyces sp. NPDC051636. Next base: position 54,570 of record NZ_JBITDA010000012.1, read on the forward strand.
GGGGCGCAGGATGGCGGGGTCGATCATGTCCTCGCGGTTGGAGGCGCCGATCACGACCACGTTCTGCAGGCCTTCCACGCCGTCGATCTCGGCGAGCAGCTGCGGGACGATGGTGTTCTCCACGTCCGAGCTGACGCCGGAGCCACGGGTGCGGAAGAGGGATTCCATCTCGTCGAAGAAGACGATGACGGGGGTGCCCTCACTGGCCTTCTCCCGGGCCCGCTGGAAGACGAGGCGGATCTGCCGCTCGGTCTCGCCGACGTATTTGTTCAGGAGCTCGGGGCCCTTGATGTTGAGGAAGAAGCTCTTGCCGGCGGCCTGGCCGGTGACCTCGGCGACCTTCTTGGCCAGCGAGTTGGCGACGGCCTTGGCGATGAGCGTCTTGCCGCATCCGGGGGGCCCGTAGAGCAGCACACCCTTGGGCGGGCGCAGTTCGTGCTCCTTGAACAGGTCCGGGTAGAGGTATGGCAGCTCGACCGCGTCGCGGATGGCCTCGATCTGGCCGCCGAGGCCGCCGATCTGCTCGTAGCCGATGTCGGGGACCTCTTCGAGGACGAGTTCCTCGACCTCGCTCTTGGGGACGATCTCGTAGACGTAGCCGGAGCGGGGTTCGAGCAGCAGGGCGTCGCCGGGGCGGATGGTGACGTCCAGCAGCGGCTCGGCGAGCCGTACCACCCGTTCCTCGTCGGTGTGCCCGAGCACCAGGGCGCGCTCGCCGTCCTCGAGGATCTCCTTGAGGGTGACGATGTCCCCGACGCGCTCGAACTCCATGGCTTCGACCACGTTGAGCGCTTCGTTGAGCATTACTTCCTGGCCGCGCCTGAGGTCGTCGACTTCGACGCTCGGGCTCACGTTCACCCGGAGCTTGCGGCCCCCGGTGAAGATGTCGGCGGTGCCGTCCTCGTTCGCCTCCAGGAAGACACCGAAGCCGGCCGGCGGCTGGGCGAGCCGGTCGACCTCCTCCTTGAGGGCCACGATCTGGTCGCGGGCCTCACGGAGCGTGTTGGCGAGTCGCTCGTTCTGGGCGGACACGCCGGCCAGGTTGGTCTGCAGCTCGACGATCCGCTCTTCGAGAATTCTCGTGTGCCGCGGAGAGTCGGCGAGCTTGCGTCGCAGGACGGCGATCTCCTGCTCAAGGTAGGCGATCTGCCCGGCGGGGTCGTCGGACCCTCGTCCCGGGCGGATGCCGCGGTTCATGTCGTCGTCGTGGGCTGCCACGGTCCTCACCTCCTCCAAGGGGAGCTGGACGCTTCCAGACCCTACCTGGGCGGGTGTCGATTGAAACCCCTAGATCACAAAGTCTGTCAAGGAGTGTCCGATCTTCACCCTTGCGCTCTCCCTCGCACCAGGGGGATACCCACCGAACACGCCTGGGAAGCCGCCGGAGGTAGGGTCGAGGCGTTCAACACCCGTCAGAGCTGGCCGGATTCCCGTCGGCTCGGCGTCCAAACGGCAGGAGAGATGACCGTGCAGCAGGAGACCCGAAGCGGCGGCGAGGCGCTGGAGGTCTGGATCGACCAGGATCTGTGTACGGGCGATGGGATCTGCGCCCAGTACGCGCCGGAGGTGTTCGAGCTGGACATCGACGGCCTGGCTTACGTGAAGGGCCCGGACGAGGAGCTGCTGCAGGCCAGGGGGGCCGCAACGCCCGTACCGCTGCCGCTTGTCACGGATGTGGTGGACTCGGCGAAGGAGTGTCCGGGCGAGTGCATCCATGTGCGCCGGGTTTTGGACAAAGTGGAGGTCTACGGTCCCGACGCGGAGTGACGTGGCGGGCACTTGCCGTGAGCATTGTCTGATTTCTCATACGGCTGCCGTGCCGGATCGCCCGTGGGGTGCCGGTTTCAGACGCTGTGGGCTTCGGCGGGGGTGGAGCGGATGAACGCGTCGCCCTTCCACTGCCACTTGGTGGGTGTCTTCAGGTCGGGGCAGCAACTCGGTACGTCCTCCGTGGAGTAGCCGAGGAGGGTTGCGGTGACGGCTCCGGCGCGGACGGTGAAGTCGGTGACGGTGAGCCGGTCCTTGGGGTCGACGAGGGTGGCGACGACGCGGGGCTTCTTGGTGCCGGCGGAGTGGGTGAGGACGTAGACGCCGTCGGGCGGGGTGCCCATGGCGGAGTCGCAGTGGACGACGGCGACGGTCTCGGGTCTGCCGTCGCCGTCCAGGTCGCCGGTCGCCTTCTTGGCCACGATGGTCTTCACCTGGCCGCAGTCCAGGGGGAAGGTGACGCCTGTGGTGGTGGGCGGTGCGGCGACCGCGGGGGCCGATGTGGCCTCGGTGCCGGTGGCGGGCTGGGCGGCCGTGGCGGAGCCGGGCTGGAGGATCGAGGAGAGGGCCACGACACCGGCGACGGCCGTGGCGGTGGCGACCCAGTGGATCGGGCGGGTGTGGGTGTGAGCGAGTTCCGGGACGGCGGATTGCTGCACTAGGAGCGTCTCCTGGGAGGGCTGTGCCGGTGGGGTGGCCAGCATGGTGCCACACGTCACAGTGCGGGGGAACGGCGGGGTCAGGGGATTTCGAGGCCTGGGGACGCTCGATTCCTGGTGCTCCGTCAACGAGTGGGCGCCGTGGCGAAGTTCCGGGCCGTGCCCGGGAACTTCGCCACGGCGCCTGTGCGTTGGTGCAGCAAGGGCGGAAAAGCCGCGACGGGGGCGGCAATGCCGCAAAGGGGACGGCTGTCTGCCCTAGCGGCCGGCGCCACCGTCGGCGTTGGGGCCGGCGTAGTCCTCGCCGTAGGCGCCCTTGGCAGGGCGGCGGCGGCGCATGGGGGGCTCGACTCCGTCGGCGAGGCGGCGGGCGGTGAGGAGGAAGCCGGTGTGGCCGATCATGCGGTGGTCGGGGCGGACGGCGAGGCCCTCGATGTGCCAGTTGCGGATCATGGTCTCCCAGGAGGTCGGCTCGTTGAAGCAGCCGATCTCACGGATGGACTCCACGGTCCGGGCGAGCTGGGTGGTGGTGGCCACGTAGCAGCACAGGATGCCGCCGGGCACCAGGGCCTTGGAGACGGCCTCCAGGCACTCCCAGGGGGCGAGCATGTCGAGGATGACGCGGTCGACGTCGGTGTCGGACAGGTTGTCCTGCAGGTCGCCGACGGTGAGCCGCCAGGCCGGGTGCGGGCCGCCGAAGTAACGCTCGACGTTCTGCCTGGCGATGTCGGCGAAGTCCTCGCGGCGCTCGTAGCTGTGCAGCATGCCGTGGTCGCCGATGGCGCGCAGCAGGAAGCTGCTGAGCGAGCCGGAGCCGACGCCGGCCTCCACGACGCGGGCGCCGGGGAAGATGTCGGCGAAGGCGAGGATCTGCCCCGCGTCCTTGGGGTAGACGACGGCTGCCCCGCGGGGCATGGACAGGACGTAGTCGGGGAGCAGGGGGCGCAGCGCGAGGTAGGCGACGTTTCCGGTGGTGCGGACAACGCTGCCCTCGGGAGCGCCGATCAGTTCGTCGTGCGGGAAGGAACCCTTGTGGGTGTGGAAGTTCTTCCCGGCCTCGAGCGTGAACGTGTAGTGGCGGCCCTTGGGGTCGGTCAGCTGTACCTGGTCCCCGACCTTGAAGGGCCCGCGCCTGCGGGCGGCACCGGTCGGTTCGGACATGTGACCAGCCTACCGGCGTTTGCGGGGGTCGCCGACCATCCGGGTGGCGGGTCTACGTGGACGGGGTGGGGCGGGCCATGGCCTTGACGAAGGCGCGTTCCACGTCGGCGGCGGAGAGGACGCCGTAGATCTCGCCGGTGTCCTCTACGACCAGGTACTCCGTCGCCGGGGTCGCGCGCAGGGTGTCGAGGAGGTCCTCGCCGGCGAGTTCGGCGGAGACGCGCATGCCGTCGGTGAGTTCCTGGGCGAGGCCGCTGACGGTGACCCAGGGTCGGCGGTGTTCGGGTACGCCGACGATGGCGGCCTCGCGGACGAGGGAGAGGGGGTTGCCCTCGGCGTCGACGACGACGAGGGCGCGGGCGCCGGCGGCGTTGGCGCGGCGCAGGGCCTCGGACAGCGGGGTGTCGGTCTCCACGGGGACGGCGCGGCGGGTGAGGTTGCGTGCGCGTAGTTCGGGGAGGTGTTCGCGCAGCCGGGCCATGCGGAGGCTGTTGCCGGCGCCGGTCCAGATGATCGCGGCGAGGATCGCGGCGAGCAGGGCGTTGGTCACGGTGTCCATGCCGACGTTGTCCTCGGCGGTGGCGCCGAGTGCGCCGGAGTGGGTGAGCAGCGGCAGGCCGATCAGGACGGTGACGGCGAGGGCGCGGCCGACCCAGGCCGCCGCGATCGTGCCGCTCATGGGCCTGCCGGTGATCTTCCAGACGACGGCGCGGAGCATGCGGCCGCCGTCCAGCGGGAGGCCGGGCAGGAGGTTGAAGGCGGCGACGATGAGGTTGGAGACCATCAGGCCGGCGAGCAGGACGCCGGGGACGGTGCCGGGCTTGACGGGCAGCATGGCGAGGTAGAACAGGCCGGCGAGGAGCAGGGAGAGCAGCGGGCCGACGAAGGCCAGCACGAACTCCCGTCCGGGGGTCTCGGCCTCCTTCTCGATTTCGGAGACGCCGCCGAAGAACTGGAGCTGGATGCGGCGGACGGGGAGCTTGAAGCGGAGGGCGGCGACCGTGTGGGCGAGCTCGTGGATCAGCACGGAGGCGTAGAAGGCGACCGCGAAGAAGAGGGAGACGAGGTAGCGGGCCGCGCCGAGCTCGGGCAGTACGCGGTCGAGTTGTCCGCCGAACACCCAGGTGATCAGGGCGGCGACCAGGAACCAGCTGGGCGCGACGTACACCGGCACGCCGAAGGGCCGCCCCATGAGCAGGCCGCCACCCGGTTCGCGGGGGCGCCGGGGCGGGCGGGCCTTGGTGGTGCCGGTGTCGGCGTGGGTGCGGCTGGTGGTGTCGCTCGCGTGCGCCGTGGTGGCCGGGGGCCGGGGCGCGTCCTCGGGCGGGGCCGCGTGGGCGGGTGCTCCGGGCGCGGTTTCCGGGGTCGTACGGTGCTGCGGCGGCGTGGGGGAGGCGGTGCCGTCGGGGGTGGGCTCCGCCTCGGGGCGCCGGGTGGTGCCGTTTCCGCTGCCGGTCGCGGCGCTGGGCGGCGCCGGGTTTGCGGCGGGGGCGGCCGTGTCGGCGGGTTCGTGGTCGTCCCGGGTGCCGGTGGCGGGGCGGGCGGGCGGCTCGTCGCCGGGGTCCGCGGTGGGGGCGGACGGCGGGCCGTCGTTCGCGGCCGACGCGGACTCCTGGCCGTGGGGTTCCGTGTCGCCGTCCTGTGGCCGGGGCTCGGCGGCGGTGGTCGGCTGCTCGGGGCCGGCCGAGGGGGTCGGGGCGTCGTGGGACCGGGGCCCGGGGTGGTCGGCGGCCGGGGCCGTAGGACTCGCGGGGTGCTCGGTCGGCTCGTCGTTGCCGGACCGCGGCTGCCCGCTCGCGCCGCTCACGTCCACGGTGTCCCCTCGTTCGAAGCGTCTTCCGCGCCTGCCGGGTGGCGGGCGGAAGGGTCTCGAGGTCGATGGTATGCGGCCGTCGTCACACGTTCCGCCCCGGCACCCCTCGTGTTCGGCCCGCCGTTGTCCACAGGCGGGGCCCGCGGCTGGGTGACTGTCAGTGGCGGGCCGTATGGTCTGTGGTCATGGACAGCAGCATCGAGGGCACGGCAGAGGCCGGGGGCGGCGCGGGCGCGGAGGGGGATCCGCTGCTCACGGCCCCGGCGGAGGCGGGCACGGCGGACACCGCGGACGCGGTCTCCACGGCGGTGGCCGTGACCGCGCCCGTCGTGACGGGGCCCTCCTCCTTGTCGCCCTCGCGGGCCAGTGACTTCATGCGGTGCCCGCTGCTGTACCGGTTCCGGGTGATCGACCGGTTGCCGGAGAAGCCGAGCGAGGCGGCCACCAGGGGCACGCTGGTGCACGCGGTCCTGGAGCGGCTCTTCGACGCGCCGGCCGCCGAGCGGACCGCGCCCCGGGCCAAGTCGTTGATCCCCGCCCAGTGGGACCGGCTGCGGGAGACCAGGCCGGAGGTCGTGGAGCTGTTCGCCGACGATCCGGAGGGCGAGCGGCTGGCACGCTGGCTGGGCGAGGCGGAGCGGCTGGTGGAGCGCTGGTTCACCCTGGAGGACCCGACGCGCCTGGAGCCGGCCGAGCGTGAGCTGTTCGTGGAGGCCGAGCTGGAGTCGGGGCTGCGGCTGCGCGGGATCATCGACCGGGTGGACGTGGCGCCGACCGGCGAGGTGCGGATCGTCGACTACAAGACCGGCAAGGCACCGAGGCCCGAGTACGCCGAGGGCGCACTGTTCCAGATGAAGTTCTACGCCCTGGTCGTCTGGCGGCTGAAGAACGTGATCCCGCGCCGGCTCCAGCTCGTCTATCTGGGCAGCGGCGAGGTGCTGACGTACGACCCGGTCCTCGCCGACCTGGAGCGCGTCGAGCGCAAGCTGCTCGCGCTGTGGGAGGCGATCCGGCAGGCGACCGAGACCGGTGAGTGGCGGCCGCGTCCGACGAAGCTGTGCGGCTGGTGCGACCACCAGGCGCACTGTCCGGAATTCGGCGGCACTCCCCCGCCGTATCCGCTCCCGGTGAGGGCGGCCGAGTCCGGGGCGGTGCCGCAGGGCAGAATGGGCGCGGACTAGCGAAGGAGACTTACGTGGCCATCCGCGTCCTACTGGTCGACGACCAGCCGCTGCTGCGTACCGGGTTCCGGATGATCCTGGAGGCGGAGCAGGACATTGCGGTCGTGGGTGAGGCCGGAGACGGCCTCCAGGCCCTCGACCAGGTGCGCGCCCTGCAGCCGGATGTGGTGCTGATGGACATCCGCATGCCGCGGATGGACGGGGTGGAGGCGACCCGGCAGATCACCGGTCCCGGGCGGGACGGGCCGGCGAAGGTGCTGGTGCTGACGACGTTCGACCTGGACGAGTACGTGGTGGAGGCGCTGCGGGCCGGGGCGAGCGGCTTCCTGCTCAAGGACGCGCCCGCCAACGAGCTGGTGCAGGCCATCCGGGTCGTCGCGGCCGGGGAGGCGATGCTCGCGCCGAGCATCACGCGCCGGCTGCTGGACAAGTACGCCACGCACCTGCCCTCGGGTGACGAGCCGGTGCCGGACACGCTGCACACCCTGACCGACCGGGAGGTCGAGGTGCTGAAGCTGGTCGCGCGGGGGCTGTCCAACGCCGAGATCGCCGCCGATCTGTTCGTCAGCGAGACCACCGTGAAGACGCATGTGGGCCATGTGCTGACCAAGCTGGGGCTGCGGGACCGGGTGCAGGCGGCGGTGTACGCGTACGAGAGCGGGCTGGTGCGCCCCGGCGCCCAGTAGCGGAGCAGTGCCAACGAGCGCGCAGGGCGCCCCTCTCGGCGGAGAGGGGCGCCCTTCCGTGTCCGTGCGTCGGGCCGTCAGTCCTTGCTGAGTTCCCAGAAGCGGAACACGGTCGAGGCGTCGAGGCAGTACTCCAGGCCGTAGACGCCGTCGCGGACGACCGCGTACTGCTTGGCCTGCCAGACGGGCAGGATGGGCAGTTCGTCGGCGACGATGTCCTGGAGCCGGCCGAACTCCTCGTCGGTGGCGGAGCGGTCGCGCTCGGCGGCCGTGCGCGGGATGAGGGAGTCGGTGATCGTGCTGTTGGCGTAGTCGTTGCTCAGCACGTTGCCCTTGCCGAAGAAGGGGGACGTGAAGTTGTCGGCGTCCGGGTAGTCGGGCACCCAGCCCTTCACGTACACGCCGTACTTGCCGTGGGCGATGTCCTTCTCGTACCGGTCGTACGCGACGGACTTGACGTCGGCGTCGAACAGGCCGCTGGCGTTGAGCTGGGCGGCGATCGCCTTCAGCTCCTGGTCGGTGGCGGGGCCGTAGCGCGAGGGCGTGGACCAGAGGGTGAGTTTCACCTTGGCGGAGATGCCGTCGGCCCGGAGCGCGGCGGCGGCCTTGGACCGGGAGGGGCGGGCGCCGTAAGTGTCGAAGAAGGCCGTGTTGTGGCCCGCGATACCGGCCGGGATGATCGAGTACAGCGGGGCCGCGGTGCCCTGGTAGACGTTCTTGATCAGGGCGTCGCGGTCGATCAGGTAGGCCATGGCCTTGCGGACGCCGGGTTTTCCGGCGACCGGGTCGTCCATGTTGAAGACCAGGTGCTGGACCTCGGCGCTGCTGCCCTCGATGACCTCGACGCCGCTGCTGTTGTCCTGCTTCGCGATGTCGGCGATGGCTCCCGCGGTCAGGCCGCGGTAGGCGATGTCGACCTCGTCGTCGAGGAGGGCCTTCTTCAGGGCGCTCTGGTCGCCGTGGAAGAACTTGAGGGTCACGCCCGAGTTCTTCACCTGGGCGGTGCCCTGGTAGTGGGGGTTCACGGAGAAGACGGCCTCGCCGTCGCCGAAGGAGTCCAGCTGGTAGGGGCCCGAGCCGACGGCGTTGTTGTCCTTGCGCAGTGCGTCGGCGTCGTACTGGCGGTGGTCGACGATGGAGCCGGCACCGGAGGCGATCTTGCTGGGGAAGGTGGCGTCCGGCACCTTCAGCCGGAACACCACGGTCTTCGCGTCCGGAGTCTCGACCTTGTCGAGCATCGGGAACATGATCGCCGGACCGGCCGCGTCGTTGATCCTCAGCGTGCGGTCGAAGGAGAACTTCACGTCCTCGGAGGTGAGGGCGTCACCGTTGCTGAACTTCAGGCCGTCCTTGAGCGTGCACGTGTAGACCTTGGCCTGGGAGCCGGCGAAGGAGCACTCCTTGGCCGCCTCCGGCTGGGGTTGCGTCGCGCCCTTGGGGAAGCTCAGCAGCGACTGGAAGACGTTGTTGAACAACAGCCAGGAGCCGGGGTCGTAACCGGAGGCGGGGTCGGTGGCGAGGACGTCGTCGGACATCCCCATCACCACGGTGGAGCCGGTGCCCCCGGAGTCGCCGGTGTCCGAGCCGCAGCCGGTCAACAGGCCGGAGGCCAGCCCCGCCACGATGGGCAGGACTGGCCACTGGTTGCGCATGTTCACTGCATGTGCCTTGTCGTTGGTTCTCGTCGTTCCGGGACCGCGGTCACAGGCCCCGGAGGAGGCGAGGGGTCAGCTGCTCACACCGCGGCCGAGCTCCCACAGCTGAAGCGTAGACGAGGAGTTGAGGGCGTAGGAGGTGCCCGTGATGTCGTCCCGTGCGGCGACGTACTGCTTGCCCTGCCACAGCGGCAGGACCGGGACGTCTTCGGCGACGATGTCCTGGATCTCCGTCAGGCTCTTGGTGGCGGTGAGCCGGTCGGCCTCGCGGCGGGACTGCGGGATCAGGGTGTTGCGGATCTTGCTGTTGGCGTACGGGGAGCCGAGGAAGTTGTCCTTGTCGAGGAACGGCGCGAGGAAGTTGTCGGCGTCCGGGAAGTCGGGGAACCAGCCCATCCCGTAGACGTCGTACCCGCCCTTCTGCTCGGCGGGCCGGAAGGTGGCCCAGGGCGAACCCTTGATGCTGACGTCGAACAGCCCGCTGTCGTTGAGCTGCTTGCGCAGGACCTGGAACTCCTGCTTGGTGGCGGAGCCGTAGTGGTCGGTGGTGTAGTGCAGGGTCAGCTTGACCGGGGTCGTGACGCCGGCTGCGGTCAGCAGCGACTTGGCCTTGGAGACGCTGGGGTCGCCGTACTTGTTGAAGAACGAGTTGGAGTGGCCGGTGAGGGTGGCCGGGACCAGCGAGTACAGCGGCTCGGCCTGGGAGCCGTACACCTTGGAGACCAGCTCGCCGCGGTTGATGAGCTGGGCCATCGCCTGACGGACCGCCTTGTCCTTCACGGTGGCGGCGTCGGTGTTGAAGGCCAGGTAGCGGATTTCCAGGCCCGGCATCTCGACGAGTTCGGCGTTCTCGTCGGAGCCGGCGCCGAGCTTGTCGATCTGGGCGGGCGTCATGGTGCGGGTCATGACGTCGATGTCACCCTTGTCGATCGCGGTACCCATGGCACCGGCGTCGGTGAAGGAGCGCATCTGCACCTTGTCGTTGCTGACCTTCAGGCTCCCCTTGTAATTGGGGTTCTTGGTGAAGGTGGCGGTGACGATCTCGTCGTTCCTGACGTCGGCCTGGAAGGCGTAGGGGCCGGAGCCGTCGATGTCGAAGCCGTCCCGCAGCTTGTCGTCCGCGTAGTCCTTCGGGTTCACGATGCCCGCGACCGGGGTGGACAGCTTGTACGGGAAGGTGGCGTCGGCGGTCTTGAGGTGGAAGATCACCCCGCGGTCGCCCTGCGTCTCGATGGTGTCGATGGTCGACATCAGGGCGAACACACCGCTGTCGGCCTTGATGCGCAGCGCCCGCTCGATCGAGTACTTCACGTCCTCGGCGGTGATGGCGTCGCCGTTGGCGAACTTCAGGCCCTCACGGAGCTTGCAGGCGTAGCGCTCGTTGCCGCTGTCGGTGAAGCCGCAGCTCTCGGCGGCCTCGGGCACGGGCTCGCCCTCGCCCTTGGGCTGGATCATCAGGGTCTGCACCGTCTGGCGCAGGATGTTCCAGGTGCCGACGTCGTAGGCGTAGGCCGGGTCGAGCGGGGCCGGCGCGTCCTTCGTGGCCGTGAACCGGTCCGTGGTGCCGACGACGATCGCGTCGCCGCTCTTGCTCTCGCTGTCGGTTCCGCCGCACGCGGCGAGAACCGGCGCGAGCAGGCCGGCCACTGCCGGCAGCACCAAAGTCTTGCGGTTCATGCTCGGGTTTCTCCAGGGCTGTTCGACTCCGTGTACCCGGCATGCAGGGGTGTCGCAGCGGATCACGGGGGTAAGGGCGATGTTCTCGCGACGAGATTAGTCCGCACCCGCAGGAGGGTTCACGGCCGCCGGAGTTGGCTTCCCATCACGCAGTGAAACCGCTTGCGGACACACCGAAAACCCGACAGTGGCAGGATTAGTGCAGCCTTCCATGAATCGGGACACAAGGGCGCGTCGAGCCCCTCTGAGCGGGGGTCACAAGCATATATCGGCTCGACTGTCAACTCATCAACAAGTGGGGAACATCACATCCCCAACTCGGTTGACGAGTAGTGGAATTCGGCCGGGCGGCCCGCTTCGAATCGCGTTGCGCGTACTTGGGTGTACTGCGACGGGATTTTGTCCAATGGGTTTTGTACGCTGGGTGAACGTCTAGCGCATTTCCGTCATCAGGCCGCGCAGAAAGGCCAGGTCGACCTCTTCGAGGGAGGTGACGACGGTCCGCCGGGCGGCCGGGGCGATGGGGGCGACCGACGGCACCGCGACCACCTGACAGCCCGCTGCCTCGGCCGCGGCGACCCCGGTCGCGGTGTCCTCGACGACCGCGCACCTGGCCGGGTCCACGCCCAGTCCGACGGCCGCCAGCAGGTACGGGTCCGGGTGCGGCTTGGTGCGCGACACCTCGTCGCCGGCGATGGACAGGGCGAAGTGCTGGGGTCCCAGCGAGGTCAGCACACGGTCGATGATCCGGCGGTGCGAGGCGGACACCAGGGCGGTCGGGATCTGGTGCTCGTACAGCTCCGCCAGCAGCCTGGCGGCGCCCGGCATCAGCGGCAGGGCATGCCCGATGCGGTCCTCGAAGCCGTCGTTGAGCAGCACGCTGAGCTCGGCGAGGGTGATGTCGGCGCCGGTGGCCTCGATGAGGAAGCCCGCGCTGCGGGCCATGGGCCCGCCGACCACGACATGACGCCAGGACTCGTCGAGGGTGTGGCCGAGACGGGCGAAGACCTCGGCTTCGACGTCCCACCAGAAGCCCTCGGTGTCCACCAGGGTGCCGTCCATGTCGAGCAGCACCGCCTGGAGGGCAGAGCCTTCCGCCGTACGGGTTCCGAGCGCGGGGACCGTGCTGGTCATCGGCGCACCTCCTGCAAGGGACGATCAGGCCGGTTCCCGTACGGGGAACCGGCCTGCGGTGGATCGACCAGTGTACGACTCTCGCCGGTGAAGCGCCTTGTTTATCGCTTGAGGCCTGTACTCGGCCTGCTCAGCGGGCGTTGAAGTACTTCGCCTCCGGGTGGTGGATCACGATGGCGTCCGTGGACTGTTCGGGGTGCAACTGGAACTCCTCCGACAGGTGGACGCCGATGCGCTCCGGCTGGAGGAGCTCGGCGATCTTGGCACGGTCCTCCAGGTTGGGGCAGGCGCCGTAGCCGAGGGAGAAACGGGCGCCGCGGTACTTCAGCGCGAACATGTCCTCGATGTCGCTCGGGTCCTCACCGGCGAAGCCCAGTTCGGAACGGACGCGGGCGTGCCAGTACTCGGCGAGCGCCTCGGCCAACTGCACGGACAGCCCGTGCAGTTCGAGGTAGTCCCGGTAGGAGTTCGACTCGAAGAGCTTGGCCGTCTCCTCGCCGATCCGGGAGCCGACGGTGACGACCTGGAGGCCGACGACGTCCGTCTCCCCCGACTCCTCCGGGCGGAAGAAGTCCGCCAGGCACAGGCGCCGGCCGCGCCGCTGACGCGGGAAGGTGAAGCGGGTGCGCTCGTTGCCCTGCTCGTCGAGGATGATCAGGTCGTCGTCCTTGGACACGCACGGGAAGTAGCCGTAGACCACGGCCGCTTCCAGCAGGTTCTCCGTCTGGAGCTTGTCCAGCAGGCCCCGCAGGCGGGGGCGGCCCTCGGTCTCGACGAGTTCCTCGTACGTCGGTCCGTCGCCGGTGCGGGCCTGCTTCAGGCCCCACTGGCCCTTGAACAGCGCGCCCTCGTCCAGCCAGCTCGCGTACTCCTTGAGCTGGATGCCCTTGATCACCCGGGTGTCCCAGAACGGCGGAGCGGGGACGGGGTTGTCGGTGGCGACGTCGGAGCGTACGTGGCCTTCCTCGGGCCGCTCCTCGACCTCCACCGTGGCGGTCGTCCGCACCCGGCGCTGCTTCAGCTCCGGCAGCTTCGCCCCCGGCACACCCCGCTTGACGCCGATGAGGGCGTCCATCAGGTGCAGGCCCTCGAACGCGTCCCGGGCGTAGCGGACTTCGCCCTGGTACAGCTCGTGCAGGTCCTGCTCCACGTAGGCGCGGGTGAGGGCGGCGCCGCCGAGGATGACGGGGTACGTGGCGGCCAGGCCGCGCTGGTTGAGCTCCTCCAGGTTCTCCTTCATGATCACCGTGGACTTCACCAGGAGGCCGGACATGCCGATGACGTCGGCCCTGTGTTCCTCGGCGGCCTCCAGGATCGCGGAGACGGGCTGCTTGATGCCCAGGTTGACCACGTTGTAGCCGTTGTTGGACAGGATGATGTCGACCAGGTTCTTACCAATGTCGTGCACATCACCGCGCACGGTCGCCAGCACGATCGTGCCCTTGCCCTCGGCGTCCGACTTCTCCATGTGCGGCTCGAGATAGGCCACCGCGGCCTTCATCACCTCGGCGGACTGGAGTACGAAGGGCAGCTGCATCTGGCCGGAGCCGAACAGCTCACCGACCACCTTCATGCCGTCCAGGAGCGTTTCGTTGACGATGTCCAGGGCGGGCCGGGTCTGCAGGGCCTCGCCGAGGTCGGCTTCCAGGCCGTTGCGCTCGCCGTCGATGATGCGGCGCTTGAGGCGCTCCTCCAGCGGCAGCGCGGCCAGCTCCTCGGCCTTGCCCGCCTTCAGGGACTTCGCGGTGGCACCCTCGAACAGCTGCATCAGCTTCTGGAGGGGGTCGTAGCCCTCGCTGCGGCGGTCGTAGACGAGGTCGAGGGCCGTCTGGACCTCTTCCTCGGAGAACCGGGCGATCGGCAGGATCTTCGACGCGTGCACGATCGCCGAGTCCAGGCCCGCCTTGACGCACTCGTCGAGGAAGACCGAGTTCAGCAGGATGCGGGCGGCCGGGTTCAGGCCGAAGGAGATGTTCGACAGGCCGAGGGTGGTCTGCACATCGGGGTGGCGGCGCTTGAGCTCGCGGATCGCCTCGATCGTGGCGATGCCGTCCTTGCGGGACTCCTCCTGACCGGTACAGATCGTGAAGGTCAGGGTGTCGATGAGGATGTCCGACTCGTGGATACCCCAGTTCCCCGTCAGGTCCTCGATCAGCCGCTCGGCGATCTCGACCTTCTTCTCGGGCGTGCGGGCCTGGCCCTCCTCGTCGATCGTGAGCGCGATCAGGGCGGCGCCGTGCTCCCTGGCCAGCTGGGTGACCTTCGCGAACCGCGACTCGGGGCCGTCGCCGTCCTCGTAGTTGACGGAGTTGATGACCGCGCGGCCGCCGAGCTTCTCCAGGCCCGCCCTGATGACGTCGACCTCGGTGGAGTCGAGCACGATCGGCAGCGTGGAGGCGGTGGCGAAGCGGCCGGCCAGCTCCTCCATGTCGGCGACGCCGTCGCGGCCGACGTAGTCCACGCACAGGTCGAGCATGTGCGCGCCCTCGCGGATCTGTTCGCGTGCGATCTCCACGCAGTCGTCCCAGCGGCCCTCGAGCATGGCCTCGCGGAACTTCTTGGAGCCGTTGGCGTTGGTCCGCTCGCCGATCGCCAGGTAGGAGGTGTCCTGGCGGAACGGGACGGCCTGGTAGAGGGAGGCGGCGCCCGGCTCGGGCTGCGGGTGGCGCTCGGGCGGGGTGAGGTCACGGACCCGCTCGACGACCTGGCGCAGGTGCTCGGGGGTGGTGCCGCAGCAGCCGCCGATCAGGGACAGGCCGTAGTCCCGTACGAAGTTCTCCTGGGCGTCGGCCAGGCCCTCCGGGCCGAGCGGGAAGTGCGCGCCGTCCTTGGTCAGGACGGGCAGGCCCGCGTTCGGCATGCACAGCAGCGGGATGCGCGAGTGCCGGGTGAGGTAGCGCAGGTGCTCGCTCATCTCGGCGGGGCCGGTGGAGCAGTTCAGCCCGATCATGTCGATGCCGAGCGGTTCGAGGGCGGTCAGCGCGGCGCCGATCTCCGAGCCGAGCAGCATCGTGCCGGTGGTCTCGAAGGCCATCGAGACGAGCAGGGGGACCTCGACACCGGTGGCCTCCATGGCCCGCCGGGCGCCGAGGACGGAGGCCTTGGTCTGGAGCAGGTCCTGCGTGGTCTCCACGATCAGGGCGTCCGCGCCGCCCGCGAGGAGTCCCTCGGCGTTCTCCTGGAAGCCGTCGCGGAGCGTGGTGTACGCGACGTGGCCCAGGGTCGGCAGCTTGGTGCCGGGACCGATCGAGCCCAGGACCCAGCGCTGCCGGCCGTCCCGCGCGGCGTACTCGTCCGCCACCTCCCGGGCGATCCGCGCGCCGGCCTCGGACAGCTCATGGACGCGGTCGGCGATGTCGTACTCCGCCATGGCCGCGTGGTTGGCCCCGAAGGTGTTGGTCTCCACGCAGTCCACGCCCACGGCGAAGTACGCCTCGTGGACGGAGCGCACGATGTCGGGGCGGGTGAGGTTGAGGATCTCGTTGCAGCCCTCGAGGTTCTCGAAGTCCTCGAGGGTCGGTTCCTGCGCCTGGAGCATGGTGCCCATCGCTCCGTCGGCCACCACCACCCGGGTGGCGAGCGCCTGACGGAGGGCGGACGCGCGGGTCCGACTGTCAGCGGATGGGGTCAGCGGCGACGAGGCCATGAAAGGGGCTCCCTGGGATGCGACGGCTGTCGGCTATGCGGTCGCCCGGTCAGGCCCGGGAAGACGCACGGCGCCAGCGTAGCCCGGAGTCGGCTTGGATGGGCAGGGGCGTCCACGAGACGGACCAGTGCGGCGCTTGAGCCACGCCGGAGTCACGGGTGACGTAACAAGTACCGACCGACCATTGGCGGGAGGTCGACATGGACCGGTAGTGTTCGACATTGCCGAACGGCGTCAGGCGACGGTGCCGCCGACGGTCGAAGGGACGGAGGCAGTACGGCGATGGCACGGAACATCCAGTCGCTCGAACGGGCGGCCGCGATGCTGCGGCTGCTCGCGGGCGGCGAGCGACGGCTCGGCCTCTCGGACATCGCCTCCTCGCTGGGCCTCGCCAAGGGCACGGCCCACGGCATCCTGCGCACCCTCCAGCAGGAGGGCTTCGTGGAGCAGGAGGACACCTCCGGGCGCTACCAGCTGGGCGCGGAGCTGCTGCGCCTGGGCACCACCTACCTCGACGTGCACGAGCTGCGGGCACGGGCGCTGGTGTGGACCGACGACCTGGCCCGCTCCAGCGGGGAGAGCGTCTACCTGGGCGTGCTGCACCAACAGGGCGTCCTGATCGTGCACCACGTCTTCCGGCCCGACGACAGCCGGCAGGTCCTGGAGATCGGGGCCATGCAGCCGCTGCACTCCACGGCCCTGGGCAAGGTGCTGTCGGCGTACGACCCGGTCGCGCACAGCGAGGCGCTGGAGGCCGACCGGAAGGCGTTCACCGAGCGCACCGTGTGCGACCTGGCGGCCTTCGAGCACATCCTCGACATCACGCGCGCGCGTGGCTACGCGGCCGACGTGGAGGAGACGTGGGAGGGCGTGGCCTCGGTCGCCGCGCCCATCCACGACCGCAGGCGGATGCCGGTGGGCGCCGTGGGGATCACCGGCGCCGTGGAACGGCTGTGCCGGGACGGGGAGTTGCAGCCCGAGCTGATCGCGGCGGTACGGGACTGCGCCCGCGCGGTGTCGCGGGACCTGGGCGCCGGGCGGTTCTGAGCGCGGAGCAGGTCGGGGGCGGACCGGGACGCAGGGCGGCGTTCCGGCTGTCGCCATACCCTGAAAAGGACATAACGCGCAAAACCGCGCTTTCCGCGCCAGAAGATCGATAACTCACGGCGATCAATAACGATCGCATATTCGATAACAGAACTCTTGACGCGTGCCTGAGGCCGGAGCAAGACTCCCGTCCATCGGTCGGCATTGTCGAACACCTACCGGCAATACGCGCTAGAGTGTGACAACGCCAAAGGCCGGAATCGCTCTCACCCCCGAGGGCGCCAATCCCCGGAGGGACCCGGGGTTCGGCTTCCCTGGACGAAGGACAAAGGAGTCGCGGGTGTCCAGCTCCGACATCTTCATCGGCGAGACCATCGGTACCGCCATACTCATCCTGCTCGGCGGTGGCGTGTGCGCCGCCGTCACGCTGAAGGCCTCCAAGGCCCGTAACGCCGGCTGGCTCGCCATCACCTTCGGGTGGGGTTTCGCCGTTCTGACGGCTGTCTACACCTCGGCGCCGCTCTCCGGCGCCCACCTGAACCCGGCCGTGACCCTCGCGCTCGCGATCAAGGACAAGGACTTCACCAACCTCCCCACCTACTGGGGCGGCCAGGTGCTCGGCGCCATGATCGGCGCGACCCTGGTCTGGGTGGTCTACTACGGCCAGTTCCACGCCCACCTCACCGACAAGGAGATCGTCGGCGGTCCGGGCGCGCAGGCCACGGCGGCCAAGGCCGTCGAAGCCCAGGAGAAGGGCGCCGGCCCGGTCCTGGGCGTCTTCTCCACCGGTCCGGAGATCCGGAACGCGGTGCAGAACCTCGCCACGGAGATCATCGGCACCATCGTGCTGGTGCTCGCCGTCCTCACGCAGGGCCTGAACGACAAGGGCAACGGCCTGGGCACCCTGGGTGCGCTGATCACCTCGCTGGTGGTCGTCTCCATCGGTCTGTCCCTCGGCGGACCCACGGGCTACGCGATCAACCCGGCCCGTGACCTCGGTCCGCGCATCGTGCACGCCCTCCTGCCCCTGCCCAACAAGGGGGGCTCCGACTGGGGCTACGCCTGGATCCCGGTGGTCGGTCCGCTGATCGGCGGCGCGATCGCTGCAGGCATCTACAACGTCGCATTCGCTTAAAGAGCACCGAGCGCTCATGAGCCCTCATGAGCGCTCGGTCCCCGAGCCTCGAGCACGCGCCGTACGTAACGCCCTCAACCACGGATTCCTCAGGAGCACACAGTGACCGACGCCCACACTGCCGGCCCGTTCATCGCCGCCATCGACCAGGGCACGACCTCCTCGCGCTGCATCGTCTTCGACCGGGACGGCCGTATCGTCTCCGTCGACCAGAAGGAGCACGAGCAGATCTTCCCGAAGCCGGGCTGGGTCGAGCACAACGCCAACGAAATCTGGACCAACGTCCAGGAAGTCGTCGCCGGAGCCATCCAGAAGGCCGGCATCACCCGCGACGACATCAAGGCCATCGGCATCACCAACCAGCGCGAGACCACCGTGCTGTGGGACAAGAACACCGGTGAGCCCGTCCACAACGCCATCGTCTGGCAGGACACCCGCACCGACGCCCTCTGCAAGGAGCTGGGCCGCAACGTCGGCCAGGACCGCTTCCGCCGCGAGACCGGCCTCCCGCTGGCCGCCTACTTCTCCGGCCCCAAGGCCCGCTGGCTGCTCGACAACGTCGAGGGCCTCAAGGAGCGCGCCGAGGCGGGCGACATCCTCTTCGGCACCATGGACACCTGGGTCATCTGGAACCTGACCGGCGGTGTCAACGGCGGCAAGCACGTCACCGACGTCACCAACGCCTCCCGCACCCTTCTCATGAACCTGCACACGACGCAGTGGGACGAGAAGATCGCCGAGTCCATCGGTGTCCCGCTGGCGATGCTGCCGGAGATCCGCTCCTCCGCCGAGGTCTACGGCGAGGTCACCGGCGGCAAGCTCGGCGACCTGCTCGGCGGCATCCCGGTCGCCTCCGCGCTCGGCGACCAGCAGGCGGCCCTGTTCGGCCAGACCTGCTTCGCCGAGGGCGAGACCAAGTCCACCTACGGCACCGGCACCTTCATGGTGATGAACACCGGTGACAAGATCATCAACTCCTACGCCGGTCTGCTGACCACGGTCGGTTACAAGATCGGCGACCAGCCGACGGTCTACGCCCTCGAGGGCTCGATCGCCGTCACGGGCTCCCTGGTGCAGTGGATGCGCGACCAGATGGGCCTGATCTCCACCGCCGCCGAGATCGAGACGCTCGCGCTCTCGGTCGAGGACAACGGCGGCGCCTACTTCGTACCGGCCTTCTCCGGCCTCTTCGCCCCGCACTGGCGTTCCGACGCCCGCGGTGTGATCGCCGGCCTGACCCGGTACGTCACCAAGGCGCACCTCGCGCGCGCCGTCCTGGAGGCCACCGCCTGGCAGACCCGGGAGATCGCCGACGCCATGGTCAAGGACTCCGGCGACGAGCTGGTGACCCTCAAGGTCGACGGCGGCATGACCTCCAACAACCTGCTGATGCAGACCCTCGCCGACGTCCTGGACGCACCCGTGGTGCGCCCGATGGTCGCCGAGACCACCTGCCTCGGCGCCGCCTACGCCGCCGGCCTCGCCGTCGGCTTCTGGTCCAGCACCGACGAACTGCGCGCCAACTGGCGCCGGGCCGCGGAGTGGACCCCCCAGATGGACGCGGAGACCCGCGACCGTGAGTACAAGAACTGGCTCAAGGCCGTCGAGCGGACCATGGGCTGGATCGAGGACGAGAGCTGACGAGAGCTGACGTCGGCTGACGAGGAGTAAGAACCCGAAATGACCACTCAGTCCACCCTGCAGTCCGTGCCTGCCCTGGGGACACGCCCGGCCTCCGGCTCCCTCCCGAGCCGGGCCGAGACCAGGGAACAGCTCTCCAAGGCGTCGTACGACCTTCTCGTGATCGGCGGCGGCATCCTGGGCATCTCCACCGCCTGGCACGCCGCGCAGTCCGGCCTCAGGGTGGCTCTGGTCGACGCCGGCGACTTCGCCGGCGCCACGTCCTCCGCCTCCTCCAAGCTGCTCCACGGCGGTCTGCGCTACCTGCAGACCGGCGCGGTGAAGCTGGTGGCGGAGAACCACTTCGAGCGCCGTGCGGTTTCCCGCCAGGTGGCCCCCCACCTGGCGAACCCGCTCACCTTCTACCTCCCCGTGTACAAGGGCGGGCCGCACGGCGCGGCGAAGCTCGGGGCGGGCGTCTTCGCCTACTCCGCGCTCTCCGCGTTCGGTGACGGCGTGGGCCACCTGCTCTCGCCGTCGAAGGCCGCGCAGGACGTGCCCGAGCTGCGCACCGAGAACCTCAAGGCCGTGGCCGTGTACGGCGACGACCAGATGAACGACTCCCGCATGGCGCTGATGACGGTCCGCGCGGCCGTCGAGGCGGGCGCGGTCGTCCTCAACCACGCCGAGGTCACCGGCCTGCGCTTCACCCAGGGCCGCGTGACGGGCGCCGACCTCAGGGACCGTACGTCCGGCGACGAGTTCGGCGTGAACGCCCGCCTGGTCCTGAACGCGACCGGCCCCTGGGTCGACCACCTGCGCAGGATGGAGGACCCGAGTGCCGCGCCGTCCATCCGCCTGTCGAAGGGCGCGCATCTGGTCCTGAAGCGCACCTCCCCGTGGCGGGCGGCGCTGGCGACCCCGATCGACAAGTACCGCATCACCTTCGCCCTCCCCTGGGAGGACATGCTCCTGCTCGGCACCACCGACGAGGAGTACGAGGGCGACCCGGCGGACGTCGCGGTCACCGAGAAGGACATATCCCAGATCCTGGACGAGGCCGCGTTCTCCATCCGCGACCAGCAGCTCGGCCGTGACCTGATCACGTACTCCTTCGCCGGTCTCCGCGTGCTGCCGGGCGGCCCCGGCGACACCGCGAAGGCCAAGCGCGAGACCGTGGTGACCGAGGGCAAGGGCGGCATGCTGTCCGTCGCGGGCGGGAAGTGGACGACCTTCCGGCACATCGGCCGTACCGTGATGCAGAAGCTGGAGTCGCTGCCGGGCCACCCGCTGGGCGACGACTTCGAGCCGATCTCGTCGCTGCCGAAGAAGCTGCCACTGCCCGGCGTCGCCAACCCGCGCGCGGTCGCCCACCGCCTCCTGGTGGACCACCCGGCACCCGGCCCGCGCATGGCGGCGGACACCGCCAAGCACCTGGCCACCCACTACGGCTCCCTGGCCTTCGACATCGCCCGCCTGGCCAACGAGAACCCGGAACTCGGCGAGCGCGTCCACCCGGACGCTCCGGAGATCTGGGCCCAGGTCGTCTACGCCCGCGACCACGAGTGGGCCGAGACCCCGGACGACGTGCTGCGCCGCCGTACGACGCTGACGATCCGGGGCCTGGCCACGGACGAGGTCCGCGCGAAGGTCCAGGACCTGCTGGACAAGAAGTAGAGCCCGGGCCGGCCCCACCTCCCTGACCGGGGCCGGCCTGTGTGAGGGACGGCCCCTTCCGCACCGGGGCCGGAACCACGAAAGGGGCGGCTCCTCGCCGATGGAGCCGCCCCTTTCGTGTGCGCCCGGCCGGGCCGTCCTGTCCCGTGATCTGCCCCCATAATGTGCTGACACATCGGAGGCCTGAACGACAGGAGGCCCGCCATGGCGGTCACCGACGAGGCGATCGAGAAGATCAAGGGCATGATCGTCTCGGGTGCGCTGCGGCCCGGCGACCGGCTGCCCAAGGAGAGTGAACTCGCCGCCGAGCTGGGGCTGTCCCGCAACTCCCTGCGGGAGGCCGTGCGGGCGCTGTCGCTGATCCGGATCCTGGACGTGCGCCAGGGTGACGGGACGTACGTCACCAGCCTGGACCCCCAACTGCTGCTGGAGGCGCTGAGCTTCGTCGTCGACTTCCACCGCGACGACACGGTGCTGGAGTTCCTGGCGGTGCGCCGGATCCTGGAGCCGGCCGCCACGGCGATGGCCGCCTCCCGGATCAGCGAGCCGCTACTGGACGCGCTGAGCGCCCAGTTGGACGCCCTGGGCGCCGAGCCCTCGGTGGAGGAACTCGTCGCCTGCGACCTGGAGTTCCACCGGGGCATCGTGCGCGGCTCCGGCAACTCGGTGCTGTGTTCGCTGCTCGACGGCCTGTCGGGGCCGACCACCCGGGCCCGGATCTGGCGGGGTCTGACCCAGGAGGACGCGGTCGGTCGCACCCTGCGCGAGCACCGCGCGATCCTGGGTGCCCTGCGCGACGGGGACGCGGAGGCGGCCCGCTCCTGGGCGACCGTGCACATCGCGAGCGTGGAGCAGTGGCTGCGCAGCACTCTGTGAAGGCCCTGTGAGACGCCCGTGCGAGACCGGTAAGGCTCCCCTCCCCCAAGGGGTGTTCCGGGTTGGTGATCGGGGCAGTGATCCGTTCACTCCCCCGTGCAAGGGGGCTGCGGGCGCCCCCGTCGGACGCCGTAAGGTTGGGACGTACGCGAGGGCACGTCGGAAGGAGGCACTGGGTGATCGAGCTCGAGGGGGTTCCCGAGCTGATCGACCCGGTCATGGTGGCCGCGTTCGAGGGCTGGAACGATGCCGGCGACGCCGCCTCCACCGCGGTCGCGCATCTGGAGAGGGAGTGGAAGGGCGAGGTGTTCGCGGCGCTGGACGCCGAGGACTACTACGACTTCCAGGTGAACCGCCCCACGGTGTTCATGGACGGCGGCGTACGCAAGATCACCTGGCCGACGACAAGGTTGTCGGTGGTCCGGGTCGGCGGCGAGAAGCCGCGCGACCTGGTGCTGGTCCGCGGCATCGAACCGTCCATGCGCTGGCGTTCGTTCTGCAACGAGCTGCTGGGTTTCGCGCACGAGCTGGGCGTGGAGCTGGTGGTCGTCCTGGGCGCCCTGCTCGGTGACACCCCGCACACGCGTCCCGTGCCGGTCAGCGGGGTCACGTCCGACCCGGACCTGGCCCGCCGGATGGACCTGGAGGAGACCAAGTACGAGGGCCCGACGGGCATCGTCGGCGTCCTTCAGGAGGCCTGCACGCACGCCGGCGTCCCCGCGGTGTCGCTGTGGGCGGCCGTCCCGCACTACGTGTCGCAGCCGCCCAACCCGAAGGCGACGCTGGCTCTGCTCAACCGCCTGGAGGACCTGCTCGACCTGCGCATCCCGCTGGGCGAGCTGCCCGAGGACGCGCGCGCCTGGCAGGTGGGCGTGGACCAGCTGGCCGCCGAGGACAGCGAGGTCGCCGAGTACGTCCAGACTCTGGAGGAGGCCCGGGACACCGCCGAGCTGCCGGAGGCGTCGGGCGAGGCGATCGCCCGGGAGTTCGAGCGCTACCTGCGCCGGCGGGACGGCGGCACGCCCGGCGGGCACGCGACGGCCGACGGCGGGGAGGGGCCGCCGTCCTCGTACCTGAGGGACAACCCCAGCGGCCGCACCCGGCCGCCGAAGCCGCCCAAACCGAGCGCCGAGGACGACGACTCGTCGGAGGACTGACTCGCCGAAGTCCGCTGTGGGAAGACCGAGGGGCGGTACGCGTCGCGCGTACCGCCCCTTCGAGAAGCGCCGTTGGGCAGGCAGGGACAGCGGGGCGGGCTACAGCGCCACGCCCAGCAGCGCGTCCACGGCCCGGCTCACGACGCCGGGGGCGCCGGTGTCGGTGCCGCCCCGCTCCTGCTGGAGCGCGGCCCAGCGGTCGACGGCGGCGAGGGCGGCCGGGGCGTCGAGGTCGTCGGCGAGGGCCGCGCGGATCTCCTCGACGAGCGCCTCGGCGGGCGGCCCGTCGGGGCGGGACACGGCGGCGCGCCAGCGCCCGAGCCGCGCCTGGGCGTCCGTCAGCACCTGGTCGGTCCACTCCCAGTCGGCCCGGTAGTGGTGGGCGAGGAGGGTGAGCCGGATGGCGGCGGGGTCGACGCCGTCGCGGCGCAGCCGGGAGACGAAGACGAGGTTGCCCTTGGACTTGGACATCTTCTCGCCGTTCAGCGCGACCATCCCGGCGTGGACGTACGTCTTGGCCATGGGGAACTCGCCGGTGAGCACCTGGGCGTGCGAGGCGCCCATCTCGTGGTGCGGGAAGGCCAGGTCGGAGCCGCCGCCCTGGACGTCGAAGCCCATGCCGAAGTGGTCCAGGGCGATGGCGACGCACTCGATGTGCCAACCGGGACGTCCCCGGCCCAGCGAGCCGCCGTCCCAGCTGGGCTCGCCCTTGCGGGCGGCCATCCACAGCATCGGGTCGAGCGGGTTCTTCTTGCCCGGCCGGTCGGGGTCGCCGCCGCGCTCGGCGGACAGCAGCCGCATGGCAGCGGCGTCGAGGTTCGAGACCTTGCCGAAGTGCGGGTCGGACTCGACGGAGAAGTAGATGTCGCCCTCGAGCTCGTAGGCCGCGCCCAGGTCGCGCAGCCGCTCCACGAGCGGCACGATGCCCGGTATCGCCTCGACCGCGCCTATGTAGTGCCGCGGCGGGAGCATCCGCAGGGCGGTCATGTCCTCGCGAAAGAGGGCCGTCTCCTTCTCGGCGAGGGCGACCCAGTCGACGCCGTCGCGCTGCGCTCGCTCCAGCAGTGGGTCGTCGACGTCGGTGACGTTCTGGACGTAGTGAACCTGCCGCTTGGTGTCGAGCCACACGCGCTGAACGAGGTCGAACGCGTTGTAGGTCGCCGCGTGACCCATGTGGGTCGCGTCGTACGGGGTGATGCCACAGACGTAGAGACGGGCGACGGGACCGGGGTCGAGGGTGACCGAACCGCCGGTCGCGGTGTCGTGGATCCTCAGGTCGCGGCCCTGACCAGGCAGGGCGGGGACCTCGGAAGCGGGCCAGGCATGCATGTACATGAGCCTAACCGCCTACAAGTCCCGCATACGAACCGGACCAGGCCACATGTCCGAAAAGGCGATCTTGTGTTCCGGCGCCGGATGTGCTTCCGCGGCGTTCACACCGGCGGCCACGGAATCGCCGGCCACTCCCCGCTCGGTTCGGGATGCTTCCCGGAGGCCAGCAGCGCCTCGACACGCGCGCGTGTGGCGTCGATCTCGGCCGGGGTGAGCAGCCGCGCCAGCCGCGGACCCAGCGCGCCCTCGTCGCCCAGGGCGTCCTTCAGGCCCCTGAGGACCTCGACGGCCTCCGGGGTGAGCGGCTCCCCGGCCCAGCCCCACAGGAGCGTGCGCAGTTTGTTCTCGACATGGAAGGTGACGCCGTGGTCGATGCCGTAGAGCGGTCCGTCGGCGGTCGGCAGCAGGTGGCCGCCCTTGCGGTCCGCGTTGTTGATCACCGCGTCCAGCACCGCGAGGCGGCGCAGCCGTTCGTCGTCGGCGTGCACGAGGAGCGCGGTCCGTCCCTCGCCGACCTCGGCGAAGCCGATGGCCCTCCAGCCCGGTTCCGGCTCCTCGCCGTCGACGAGGGCGAGGAGTTCGGCGTCGGGGGCCGCCTCGACCCACAGCTGGACCATTCCCTCGCCGTACGGTCCGTCGCGCAGCACGGTCGGCGGCACGAGGCCCCAGCCGGTCGCCTCGGAGACCTCGTACGCGGCCACCTCGCGCTCGGCGAGGGTGCCGTCGGGGAAGTCCCACAGCGGACGCTCCCCGGCGACCGGCTTGTACACGCAGGCCGCCTCCTGGCCGTCGTACGCCACCGTGCAGTACAGCGCCGCGTTGGAGGCGTCGCGGATGCGTCCGCGCACGGTCAGCTCGCCCTCGGCGAGGAGGGCGGCGCCGGTCACGCTCCGCGGCGGTATCCGTTCTGGCGCGGACATACGTGTCCTTCCGGGTCGAGCGGCAGGCTGCACAGCGGGCACGGCGGGCGCCCCGCGTTGACGACGTCGAGGGCGCGCTTGGCGAAGGCCCTGGCCTGTGCGCCGGTGAGCCGGACCCGCAGCATCGGGGGGCCGTTCTCCTCGTCCTGCAGCAGCCGCTCCTCGGCCTCCGCGAGGTCCTCGTCGGAGTCGGCGTCCAGCTCCACCAGCGCCTGGGCCTCGACGATCATCCGTTGTTCCTCGCCGTCCCAGGCCAGTGCCATGGTGCCGACGCGGAACTCCTCCTCGATGGGGGTCTCCAGCGGGGCGGTGTCGGCGACCTCGGACGGGGCCATCGCGGGGACCGGGGCCTGGCCGCCGCTGCGGCGTACGACCTCGTCGAGCAGTTCGTCCATGCGCTCGGCGAGCGCGGCGACCTGCGTCTTCTCCAGGACCACGCTGGTCACCCGGGAGCCGGCGGAGGCCTGGAGGAAGAACGTACGGCGCCCGGGCAGTCCGACCGTGCCGGCCACGAAGCGGTCCGGCGGGTCGTAGAGGAACACCTGACGGGACACGTCCTGTCTCCATTGGATCGAGAA
The DNA here is from genome assembly GCF_044453765.1 of Streptomyces sp. NPDC051636. Classification (NCBI taxonomy): domain Bacteria; kingdom Bacillati; phylum Actinomycetota; class Actinomycetes; order Kitasatosporales; family Streptomycetaceae; genus Streptomyces; species Streptomyces sp. NPDC051636. The sequence continues at coordinate 80,291 of NZ_JBITDA010000012.1, forward strand.
AAACTGGGTCGGCAAATGCTGGGTGGGGAGTGCGATCGAGAGTGCGTGCGGGTCTCTGTGCGAACGCGACGCTTCACCCTACTGCGCCCGACGATCACGGTGCGCCCGCACCACCACCCACCGGTGCGTCATCCCCGGGGGGTTCCTCGCGCGGCGCGAGGGAGGCGAAATCCCCGGTGTCCCCGAGACGGACGAGAAACGGCCTGAGGCGGGTGTAACGGATCGCGGTGATGGAACACGGTTCGACGGAGATCCGCTGGAAGAGGTCGAGATGAAGCCCGAGGGCATCCGCGACGAGAGACTTGATGATGTCGCCGTGCGAACACATGAGGTACACGGCGTCGGCGCCGTGGTCGCGCTCCACGCGCGCGTTCCACTCCCGCACGGCCTCGGCCGCGCGGGTCTGCATCGCCCGCATGGACTCGCCGCCGGGGAACGCCGCCGCCGACGGGTGCGCCTGCACCACCTCCATCAGCGGCTCGTCCTTGAGCTCGGCGAGCTTGCGGCCGGACCAGTCGCCGTAATGGCACTCGCCGATCCGCTCGTCGGTGTGCGCGCGCAGGCCGGGCCGGGCGGCGAGCAGCGGCTGGACGGTCTCCTGGCAGCGCTGCAGCGGGCTGGTGACGACCTCCGAGACCGGCAGCCCGTCGAGCCGCCCGGGCAGCGCGGCGGCCTGCGCGGCGCCGCGCTCGTCCAGGGCGACGCCGGGCGTCCAGCCGGCGAGCAGTCCGGCGGTGTTGGCGGTGGAACGTCCGTGCCTTACGAGGATCAGCGTGGGCATGCGGACCAGCGTAGGCGCACGCGGCCGTGCGGCGGGGTGCGGGCGACGGGAGGGTGGGGGTCTTGATCGTCGACTGTGCCGTCTACCGTCATGGGCACCGCGGTGAGGGGCCCGAGGACCTGTCCGACGCGCTGAACGAGGCGCGTGCGGCGGGCGGGTTCGTCTGGATCGGGCTGCACGAGCCGTCGGAGAAGGAATTCGACCTCGTCACCCAGGAGTTCGGGCTGCACCCGCTGGCGGTCGAGGACGCCCTCAAGGCCCATCAGCGGCCCAAGCTGGAGGTGTACGACGACTCGCTGTTCATGGTGCTCAAGCCGGTCGTGTACGAGCCGGAGAGCGACGCCGTCTCCACCGGCGAGGTGATGATCTTCGTCGGTGACAGCTTCGTGGTGACCGTCCGGCACGGCGGGGGTTCGCCGCTGGCGGCCGTGCGGCGGCGTCTGGAGGAGGAGCCGGAGATGCTGGAGAAGGGCCCGACCTCCGTGCTGTACGGGATCGCCGACGCCACCGTGGACCACTACCTGGAGGTGGCGACCGAGCTGCAGACCGACCTGGAGGAACTGGAGGCGGAGGTGTTCTCGCCGGACCGGGGCGGCTCGCGCAACACCGCCTCCCGGATCTACACCTTCAAGCGGCAGGTCCTGGAGTTCCGCCGGGCGACCGTGCCGTTGGCGCTGCCGCTGGCGCGGCTGGCAGGCACCGGGGCGCTCGGTGGCGGGGTGCTCTTCGTGGACGACAAGGCGCGGCCCTTCTTCCGCGACGTCAGCGACCACCTCACGCGCGTGAACGAGTCCGTCGAGGGCCTGGACCGGCTGGTGTCGGACATCCTGTCGGCGCATCTGGCGCAGATGAGCGTCCGGCAGAACGACGACATGCGGAAGATCTCCGCGTGGGCGGCCATGGCCGCGATCCCCACGATGATCGCGGGGATCTACGGCATGAACTTCGACCACATGCCGGAGCTGCGCTGGGTGTGGTCGTACCCGGCGGTGATCCTGCTGATGGCCGCCCTGGAAGTGCTGCTGTACCGCCTCTTCAAGCGGCGCGGCTGGCTGTGACCGGCCGTCTCAGGCGTAGTCGGGCGCGGTGGTCGCGGGTCCGCCCAGGGCGTCGCGGCGCTCCGGCATCCGCAGCGAGACCATGCGCCGCCAGGCCCCCAGACGCTCGTAGGCGTACAGGGCGTGGATGCCGGCCGCGAGCGCCGCGGACCTCGCCTTCGACCAGCCGAGGACGCGCCCCATGTGGGCCATGACGGCGAGGCTGACGTCCCGGTAGACGCGGATCTCGGCGAGGGCGCACTCGCGCAGGGTCCGCTGGATCAGCGGGCCGTACCCGGAGGCCGCGAAGCGCAGCAGCTCCTCGTGGGTGTAGGCGAGGTGGTTGTCCTCGTCGTCGGAGATCATGCGGACGGCCTTGCCGACCTCCGGGTGGTCGGCGAAGTACTTGCGGAGCATGACCATCTGTTCGGCGGCGCGCTGTTCGGTGACCCGGCTGTGCGCCAGGTAGACGATGATGTCCTGCACGCTGAGCGGCTCGTCCCGCCGGAGCTTGTCGTGGGCGAGCCCGATGCCGTGCCTCTCCAGGAGCATCGTGTAGTCGGCCTCGGGCGGGACGGGGACGGGTTCCAGGCCGCGCCTGCGCATGAGGGCGTTGAAGATCCGCCCGTGCTTGTCCTCGTCCGCGCCGTGCCGTGTGATCTTGGGGACCAGCGCGCGTTCGCCCTCGGGAACGAGCGCGGCGATCCGCCCGTTCTCCCAGCCGCCCTGTGCCTCCCCGCTGGCCGCGATGGAGCAGAAGAGCCGGAAGGCCTCGTCGTCGTCGAGGATCTCCTGGAACAGACTCTTGGCCGAAAGCATGATGGGGGGGCACCTTTCCGCAGGATTCCTCAAAGAACGAGTCAAATGCGGCATCGCGGGTGCTGCAACAGCTCTGCCGGAGCACTGGGCCGGAAGAAGGAGCACACCGGGGAGCGGTGGGGGCGTAACCGCACGGGCCCGGGCGCGTTGTTCCCCGTGACGGCCGTGGCGGGGAAGACCCCCCGAGCCCCCACCACGGCCGCTGAAACTCCCCTCGCCGTATGCGTGGTGTTACGCGAGCCCGGCGCGCTCCAGGGCTTCGCTGCCGGCGCGGAGGGAGGCGAGTCGCTCGTCGAGCGTGAAGCCCGCGGGAGCGAGGGAGAGAGTGGTGACCCCGGCCGCGGCGTAGGCCTTCATCCGGTCGGCGATGCGGTCCACGGAACCGAGCAGCGTGGTGCGGTCGATGAGGTCCTGCGGGATCGCGGCCGCGGCGCCCTGCTTGTCGCCGGAGAGGTACTTCTGCTGGATCTCGGCGGCCTCCTTCTCGTACCCCATGCGCTGGGCGAGCTGGTTGTAGAAGTTCTGCTTGGGGCTGCCCATGCCGCCGACGTACAGGGCGGTGTAGGGGCGGAAGGTGTCGGCGAGCCGGGCGACGTCCTTGTCGTCGCCGACGGCGAGCGGCAGGGTCGGGCAGACGTCGAACCCGTCGAGGCTCTTGCCGGCCTTCTCCCGGCCGGCCCGCAGGTACTTGACCGCGGTGTCCTCGAGGTGGTCGGCCGAGGGGAAGATGAGCAGGGCGCCGTCGGCGATCTCACCGGTCTGCTCGAGGTTCTTCGGCCCGATGGCGGCGATGTACAGCGGGATGTGCTCGCGCTGCGGGTGCACGGTCAGCTTGATCGGCTTGCCCGGCCCGCCGGGCAGCGGCAGCGTCCAGTGCTCCCCCTCGTACGACAGCCGCTCCCGCGTCATCGCCTTGCGTACGATCTCCACGTACTCGCGGGTCCGGGCCAGCGGCTTGTCGAACTTGACGCCGTACCAGCCCTCCGAGACCTGCGGTCCGGAGACGCCGAGCCCGAGCCGGAAGCGGCCGCCGGAGAGCGAGTCGAGCGTCGCGGCGGTCATCGCGGTCATCGCGGGCTGCCGGGCCGGGATCTGGAAGATGGCGGACCCGACGTCGATGCGCTCGGTCTTCGCGGCGACCCAGCTGAGTACGGTGGCCGCGTCGGAGCCGTACGCCTCGGCGGCCCAGCAGACGGCATAGCCGAGCCGTTCGGCCTCCTGCGCGACGGCCAGATTGTCGGCGTCCATTCCGCCGCCCCAGTATCCGAGGTTGATCCCGAGCTGCATGGCCGATTCCCCTTACCCATGAGTAACGTCCCTGTGGGGGCGACCCTAGCGCGGGTGGCGGGACGATGGGGTCCCCTGGTGGGCTCCTGGGCTGGAACGAAGCCGGGAAATCGGTTATCCACAGGCACCCACGCCACCAGTTCTGGCCAGTAATCTCGGCCAGCATGGAGCAGAGGCATCTGGGCCGTACCGGCCTGCGCGTGTCCCGGATCGGGCTCGGCACCCTCACCTGGGGCCGGGACACCGACGAGCACGACGCCGCGGACATGCTGAAGGCGTTCTGGGAGGCGGGCGGGACCCTCGTCGACACCGCGGACGTGTACGGCGACGGAGAGGCGGAGTATCTGCTCGGGCAGCTGATAGAGGGGCTGGTGCCGCGCCGGGACCTGGTCATCTCCACGAAGGCGGGGAGCGTGCCCGACCCCGACCGCCGCTTCGACGGCTCGCGCGGTCACCTGCTCGCCGCGCTCGACGCCTCGCTGGCCCGCCTCGGCACGGACTACGTCGACCTGTGGCACGTCCACGCCTTCGACCCGGACACCCCGCTGGAGGAGACCCTCCACGCCTTGGACCTGGCCGTCAGCAGCGGGCGTGCCCGCTACGTGGGCGTCTCCAACTTCTGCGGCTGGCAGCTGGCGAAGGCGGCGACCTGGCAGCTCGCGGCGCCTGGGACACGGACCCGGCTGGCGAGCACGCAGATGGAGTACTCCCTGCTCCAGCGCGGCGTCGAGCGCGAGGTGCTGCCCGCCGCGCTCGACCTCGGCGTGGGGCTGCTGCCGTCCTCCCCGCTCGGGCGCGGGGTGCTGACCGGCAAGTACCGGCACTCCACGCCCACGGACTCGCGCGGCGCCTCCGATCACCTGGCGCCGTTCGTCGCGCCGTATCTCGACGACACGGCGACCCGCATCGTGGACGCGGTGACGACGGCGGCGGACGGGCTCGCGGTGAGCCCGCTCCAGGTCGCCCTCGCCTGGGTCCGGGACCGGCCCGGGGTGGCCGCCCCGATCATCGGCGCGCGCAACGCGCAGCAGCTCACGGCGGCATTGTCAGTGGAGGCCCTTAGTCTTCCTGACGAGATCTGCCGGGCGCTCGACGACGTGTCGGCGCCCGTGCACCGCTATCCCGATCACGACTGGAGCACGCTGTGAGCACGGACCCGGAGATCACGGGGGTCTCCGACGGATCGGCAGGAGGGGCGGGGGAATCCGCCGCGCCCACCGGACGAACCGGAGGAGCAGGGGGAAGGGACACCGCGGCCGGGGCAGCCGACGCCCGGGTCTCCGGCGGGTCGGCAGGAAGGGCTGAGGGCTCCGGCGCGGTCCCCGGGGATGCCGGAGCCTCGGCCCCCGCGGCTGACGCGACCGGCGCGGCTGGTGGAACCGGGCCCGGCGGGGCCGTCGAGGGTCCCGCCGGGTCCGGCACGGATGCGGGAGACCTGGATGGACCGGCCGAGCAGGACGCGTCCGGCGCCGATGCCGGAGGGCCTCGTCCACCCGCCGGGCGGGCCGACACGGCCGGCGCCGTGACCGAACCGGGTCAACCCGCCGGGCAGGACGACATGGCCGGCGCCGTGAGCGGGAGCGAGTCGGCCGGGGAGGACGGCGCCCCGAAGATGTCCGAGGCGGAAGCCGAGTTGGCGGCGCAGCGGATCGAGCGGGAGCGGATCGAGCGGCGCAAGGCGGAGAAGGCGGCGCCGATCGCGAGCGGGGCCAAGCTCAGCGGGAAGGCCGCCGATCTGCTGGCGGCCGTGCGGGCGGTGGAGAGCGGCGAGAAGCCCGCGGCCAGGGTGTTCAGCGAACCGGCGGCGGCCCCGCGCAGGCCGGCCGCGGAGCCCGCGCGGCGGCCGCAGGCCGCCCCGGCCGCCGCGTCCACCGCCCCCGCGCCGGAGACCGTCGACGCCGTACGGCGCGTACTGACCGACGGCGGGGCACCCGACGCGCTCGCGCCCCAGGTGGCCGCGGCCCTCGGTGAGGGCGCGGACGCCGCGCTGCGGGCGGACCCCTGGCAACTGCTCCGGGTCGCCGGAGTGCGCCCCGAGCAGGCCGACGGCTTCGCGCGGGCGCTGCTCGGCGCGGAGTGCGGCCCGGACGACGAGCGGCGGGGCCGCGCGGTGACCGGATGGCTGCTGGAACAGGCGGCCCTGGCCGGACACACCGCCCTGGACATGCCGGCGCTCACCGCCGCGCTGGCCCAGCGGAGCGTGCCGGACCCGGACGCGGCCGTGCAGAGCGCCATCGCGGAGGGCGAGGCCCTGGTCTTCCAGGACGCCCTGGAGGAGCCCGGCACCCCGGCCCTGCCGGCGCAGGAGGACGGGGAAGAGAGCGACGAGCAGCGGCCGGTGCGCGTGCTCGTCGGCCTGGAGCGGTACGCGCTCGCCGAGGAGAGCCTCGCCGACGGTCTGGCCCGCCTGGTCAACTCCCTGCCCAAGGAGGCCACCGAGGGCTGGGAGGCGGTCGCCGCGTCCGGCGGCGCGGCCGACCTGCTCCGTGCCGCCGCCGGGCACGGCCTGGTGCTGCACACGGGCGGCGAGGCGGCGCGCGCCGAACCGGCGGTCCTGCTCACCGCGGCCCGGGCGGCCGGTCTGCGGGCCGTCGCGGCCTGCCACACACCGGACGGACGGCAGCGTTTCGCCGCCCTGCTCGACGCCGACGCCGAGGGCGAGGGCGCCGCGTCCGTGGTCACCGTCCACGGCCTGCTGGCCGGCGCCGAGGGGCCCGGCCGGGACGCGGACGGTGCCCTCGACCTGGACCTCCTGATCGTGCTGGACGCCCCGCAGCTCGACGTGGAGAGCGCGGCGATGATCGTGGAGTCGCTGCCCGACGGGGCCCGGCTGGTGCTGAGCGGGGATCCGGCGGTGCTGTGGTCGGCCGGGCCCGGCCGGGTCTTCGCCGACCTGCTCGCCGCCCGCGTGTGCCCGCAGGTCGCCTCGCGCACCCCCGATCCCGGCCCGCTCGGCGAGCTGGTCTCCGGTATCGGCGTCGGCGAGCTGAACCAGGTTCAGGCGCCCGGCAAGGAGGTCGTCATCGTGCCGGTCCGGGACGCGGGCGAGGCCGTGCACCGGACCGTGCAGCTGGTCGCGGACTCCGTGCCGCGGGCCATCGGCGTCCCGCCCGAGCAGACGGTGGTGATCACCCCGGGCCACGGCGGCGCCGCCGGCACGCGCGCGCTGAACGCGGCGCTCAAGGAGCGGCTCAACCCGGGTCCCGGCCGCTTCGGGGGCTTCGACCCCGGGGACCGGATCGCCTACTCCCCCGCCCCGGGCCGTACGCTGCCGGGCCAGGTGGTGAGGGCCGACGCCGACGGGCTGCACCTGTCGTGCGCGGGCGCCCCCGTGGTCGTACCGAGGGAGCGGGTGGAGCAGTCCGTGCGGCAGGGGTGGGCGCTGACCGCGCACCAGGCGGTGGGCGGGCGCTGGCCCGCGGTGGTCGTGGTGCTGCCCGGCGATGCGGCCCAGGCCCTCAGCCGGCCGTGGGTGTACACGGCCTTCGGCCGGGCGAGCCGGCACCTGTCCGTGGTGCACGGCGTGGAGCAGGCGCTGCCCAGAGCCGTCGCCGAGGTCCCGGCCAAGCCGCGGACGACGCGCCTGCCGGTGCTGCTGAGAACGCAGGTCCCGGCGGCCGGCTGATCCGTGCCGGCGGTGCCGGACCGGTCCTGGACCGGTCGTCACCTCCCCGTCGTCCGCCCGGAGGGCGGCGGCGATCGGGGTGCCCCCGCGCGAGCGCATTCGAGCGTGGGAGTGCGTGCCGGGCATCGCGGGGCAGGCGGGAATGCGGCGACAGGGCCCAGGCCCGTGCGGCACCGCCGCCCGGCCGCGTCAGCGATCGGCGTCCAGCGGCTCCAGGTCCTCGTCCTCGTCGAGGCCGAGCTCGTCCTGGAGATCGTCGGCCTCGGCGCTGTCGTCGTCATCGCTCTCGTCGTCGAACACCGCGCTGACGTCGAACCGGCAGAGCACCCGCTGCGGATCGACCCCTTCGAACGGCGCCTCCAGCCACTCGCCGGGCTCGGGCGGTTCCTCCACGGCGGTGACCCACAGCGTGGAGTCGCCCTCCTCCAGGCCGAACTCCTTGTGCCGGGAGGCGATCTCGTCCGGTTCGAACTCTCCGAACAGGATGCCCAGCGCCCCGTGGACGGTGCCGGAGGCGTCTCCGCCGTCCTCGTAGTCCGCCGCCTCGACCCGCTGGGCGTGCGCCCGCAGCCGCTGAGGTTCCGCCACGGCGTAGTCGCGGCGGATCAGCACGCTGACCGCGTTCGGTTCCTCGGGGCCCGCGTACGGCGGCAGTGAGTCCTCCGCGGTGGGGATCTCGAAGGGGGTGACCTCGTCGTAGCGGTCGTAGAGCAGCTCGTCGTACGCCTCGGCGGCCGCCGCCAGCTGGTTGAACGCCTCGTAGACGGCCGGGTCGTCCTCACCCGACCTGCGTTCGACCGCGGCCAGGTGGCGGTCGAGCGCGGTCTTGACGGCCTCGGCGGCGGCGCGTACCTCGGCAGCGGTGGGCTGCGCAGCATCAGACATAGTGCAGACGCTATCCGTACCGGGCCCCAGCCCGCACAATAGATGCGATGCCGGAATACGAATTTGTCGACGTGTACGTACCTCGCGGGGTGTCCCGCAAGGACGCCACACGCCTGCTGACGGACCATGCCGAGTACGGACACTGGGAGTTGGACCGACTGAGCCTGCTGCGCGATGGCAGCCGCAGGGTGCGGTTGCGCCGACGGATCATCCGCCAGGTGCGCGCCACGTGGTGAGGCAGGGCGACTGAACCGGAGCGGGCCCCGCCGATGCGGGGCCCGCTCCGTTTTCCACCGGTGCTCCGGGGTCGCCGCCGGGTCACCGGGTGTGCGTCACGCCGAGGCCCGGCCCTTGCGGTAGAGGACCGCGCCCGCCAGCAGCGCGCCCGCGCCCGCGGGCAGGACGACGCCCAGCGGCACGTCGCTGCCGGTGTGGGCGAGCTGCGCGGCGGCCGGCGGCTGGGCGGCGACACGGCCTCCCAGCTGGTCGACGTGCGAGGCGCCGCCCGGCGTACCGGGGTGGCCGGGGTGACCCGGCGTGCCCGGCTGCTGCGGGCTGCCCGGGTGGCCAGGCGTGCCCGGCTGGCCCGGATGCCCCGGGTTGCCCGGCTGACCCGGCTGGCCCGGCTTCCCGGGCGGGGTCGTACCACCGCCGCCACCCGGAGGCGTCCCGTGCCCGTCGCCGGGAGGCTGGGTCTGGTGGCCGCCGCCGCTGGCGCAGTCGTTGCCCGTGGTGGAGTTGCCTGCGCCGATGACGCTGACGCTGTTGCCGCACACGTTCACCGGTGCGTCGATCGGCACCTGGACGTGGTTGCCCGAGCCGACGCCGGATGAGTCACTGGTATGTCCCCCGGCCTGGGAGCCGCCGGAGCCGGCCTGCCCTCCGGAGCCGCCGTCGCCACTGTCGTTGGCGCAGTTGTTGCCCACCGCGGGGTTGAGGATCCCGACCACGTTCACGGTGTTGCCGCAGACGTTCACCGGCACGTGCACCGGCGCCTGGACGGTGTTGCCGGACAGTACGCCCGGCGAGTGGGAAGCGGAGCCGCTCGCGTTCGCGTCGGCGTGCGCGTAGCCACTGGCGGCGGCGATCACACCGGTCGCGGCCGCCATGGTCATCAGGCCCTTGCGGGTGCCCTGTCGCATTGCTGAATTCCCCCCTGCCTTCAATCCTGGTTTCACGAAAGACCCGTCGGTCCCGGAGCGCAGGGCGCGCACTCCGGGGCCGATGGCATGGACGCCCCTCGGAGAGTCGACGTCAGTTGTTGATGCAGGCGTTGCCGGAGGCAGGGTTCAGCAGCCCGATCACCGAGATCGTGTTGCCACACACGTTCACCGGCACGTGAACGGGCGCCTGGACGACATTGCCGGAAGCGATGCCCGGGGAGTGCTCGGCGGCACCCTGGGCACCGGAGTGGGCGGCGGCCAGACCCGCACTCGCCAGAACCAGACCACCGGTGGCAGCCGCGGCGGCGACGACCTTCTTGATCATTATTCCTCCTTGTTGGCAAAAGCGATCTCGTGTCGCTGATCGCATTACCTGTAACGAGGAGGGAGTAATGAAGCTACGAGCCTATGGTCGCCTTCACCCTTCTCAGTCGATCTCGCACGGGCGCCCGATTACGCCGGCCCATTGCCTCACGACGCGTCGATGAACCGGTCGAGCACCCGCACGCCGAACTTCAGCCCGTCGACCGGCACCCGCTCGTCCACACCGTGGAACATGCCGGCGAAGTCCAGCTCCGGCGGCAGCTTCAGCGGCGCGAAGCCGAAGCCCCGGATGCCGAGGTCGTCGAAGGACTTGGCGTCCGTGCCGCCGGAGAGCATGTACGGGACGGCCTTGGCGGCCGGGTCCTCGGCCAGCAGCGCGGACTGCATGGCTTCCACCAGCGCCCCGTCGAAGCTGGTCTCCAGGGCCTTGTCCGAGTGCACGTCCTCACGCCTCACCTTCGGCCCGAGGATCCGGTCGAGGTCGGCGAGGAACTCCTCCTCGTGCCCCGGCAGGAAGCGCCCGTCGACATGGGCGGTGGCCTCGCCCGGAATGACGTTGACCTTGTAACCGGCGCCCAGCTGCGTGGGGTTGGCCGTGTTGCTCAGGGTCGCGCCGATCAGCTTGGCGATGCCGCCGAGCCGGGCGAGCGTCGACTCCATGTCCTCGGGGTCCAGCTCGGTGCCGAGCGCGTCGCCGAGCTCGTCGAGGAAGGCCCGGGTGGTCTTGGTGACCCGCACCGGGAACCTGTGCCGGCCCAAGCGCGCCACGGCCTCCGACAGTTCGGTGATCGCGTTGTCCCGGTGGATCATCGACCCGTGCCCGGCAGTGCCGGCCACGGTCAGCTTCATCCAGTGCATGCCCTTCTCTGCGGTCTGGATCAGGTACAGCCGCCGCTGCTCGCTGACCGTGAACGAGAACCCGCCCACCTCACTGATCGCCTCGGTGACGCCGTCGAAGAGCTCGCGGTGGTTGTCGACGAGGTACCGCGCCCCGTATGTCCCCCCCGCCTCCTCGTCCGCGAGGAAGGCCAGCACGATGTCCCGGGGAGGCCTGCGCCCGCTGCGCAGCCGGTCGCGCACGACCGCCAGCGTCATCGCGTCCATGTCCTTCATGTCGACGGCGCCGCGCCCCCACACGCACCCGTCGGCGACCTCGCCGGAGAAGGGGCCGTGGGTCCAGTCGGCAGCGTTGGCGGGGACGACGTCCAGGTGACCGTGGATCAGCAGCGCGGGCCGGGACGGGTCCTCGCCCTCGATGCGGGCCACCGTCGACGCCCGCCCCGGGTGCGACTCGAAGATCTTCGGTTCCAGCCCCACCTCGGCGAGCTTCTCGGCGACGTACTCGGCGGCCGTGCGCTCGCCGGGACCCGAGTGGTCGCCGTAGTTGCTGGTGTCGATCTGGATCAGCTCGCGGCAGAGGTCCACGACCTCGTCCTCGCCGGTGACGCCCTTGGCCGTGTCCGTCTCGCTCACGCTGCTTCCTCCCGCTGTCACTGCTGGTGGTCACTGCTGCTGGTCCCCTTCATCCTCCCTCCCGCCGGCTCCGGCCCCAAGACCCGGCCCGGCCCGTCACACGCCGTTCACCCGCGACCGGCGCCGGGGACGGGGTGTGATCGGCCACCTCCGAAAGCCTGGTAATGTTTCCTCCGTCGCCGCGAGGGAAACCCCGCACGACAGACACCTTGTCCGGGTGGCGGAATGGCAGACGCGCTAGCTTGAGGTGCTAGTGCCCTTTATCGGGCGTGGGGGTTCAAGTCCCCCCTCGGACACCAGCCGAGACCCCTGTTGATCAGGGGTCTTTCGCATGTCAGGGCGGCGGTGCCGAACGTCCACGCGGCCGGCCGTGCCCGGACGCCCGGCTGCGGTCGGGGAGTTCGGTGGCGACCCGTCGCCGCGGCCCGCCCTCCGGCCGCGACGCATCGCCGTACAGCGCGTCCCGGCGGCGGAGATCAGGGGCGCGGAGTGCCGTACAGGCCCGTGACTGCACAATGTGACCATGGTCCATCGCACCTCCCGCCGCACCGAGCCGACCGCCTGTCCCTGCGGCCTTCCCGAGACCTACGAGGCCTGCTGCGGCCGCTACCACTCCGGGGCCGCCGCACCGACGGCGGAGGCGCTCATGCGGTCGCGGTACAGCGCGTTCGTGAAGGAGGACACGGGCTATCTGATGCGGACCTGGCATCCGCGGACCCGGCCCGAGCGGCTGGAACTGGATCCGGGGATGCGGTGGACGGGGCTGGAGATCCTCGGGACGGCGGGCGGATCGGCGTTCCACACCACTGGGACCGTCGAGTTCCGGGCCTCCTACCGGGGCGGCACGCTGCGCGAGCGCAGCCGCTTCGAACGGGTCGAGGGCGACTGGGTCTATGTGGACGGGGACTTCGTCGAGTAGCCGGGCAGTGCGCCGGCCGCGGTCACGGGCCCATGTGCAGCAGTCCCGCCCACAGTGTCGGTACCGGCCGGTACTTCTGGCGGAACAGCGTGGCCGCCTCTTCCGCCGCTTCGCCGCCACCGGGCCAGAGGAGCTGATCATGTGCCGGATGCCGTCCGGGCAGAGATGATCTCCCGGGTGGTAAGGGGACCGTCCCGGGGCTGCCGGTGGGACGCCCGGGGGCTACGGCGCCAGGATGTCCAGCTCCTGCAGGGCGCCCACGGTGATCTCCCTGGTCAGCTGCTCCGCGCGGGTCGCGTCGCCCGCGCGGACCGCCTCGGCGACCTGGACGTGGAGGGTGACGGCGGCCGGGTCGGGGTCCTCGAACATGACCTCGTGGTGGGTGCGGCCTGCCAGGACCTCGGCGACGACGTCACCGAGGCGGGCGAACATCTCGTTGCCGGACGCGGTGAGGATCACCCGGTGGAAGGCGATGTCGTGGACCAGGTACTCCTGAAGCCTGTGGCCGCGTGAGTTGGCCACCATGCCGAGGGTGCACCGGGTGAGCTCGGCGCACTGCTCGGCCGTGGCGTGCTTCGCGGCCAGGCCCGCCGCGACCGGTTCGACGGCCGAGCGCAGCACGGTCAGCGAGCGCAGCTGGTGCGGGCGGTCGGCGCCCGCCAGGCGCCAGCGGATGACCTGCGGGTCGTAGACGTTCCACTCGGCCCTCGGGCGGACCGTGACGCCCACTCGGCGGCGGGACTCGACCAGGTGCATGGACTCCAGGACCCGTACCGCCTCGCGCATCACCGAGCGTGACACGTCGAAACGCTGCGCCAGCTCGTCCGTGCGCAGAACGCTGCCCGGCGGGTACTCGCCTGCCGTGATCGCGGGGCCGAGGGTCTCCAGTACACGGCCGTGCAGCCCCCGGCCCGGTGTGCTCATGCACACAGCGTACGCGGTGGATCACGGAGCCAAAAAGTCAGACTTATTTGTCCGCAGACCTTGAACTAGTCGTATCTAATCGGTTTCAGTGTCGTCGGCGTCCGATGACGTCAGATGTCGGCGAAGACAGCGAGGCAGAGATGCGTACCCCCCACGTCGTCGTGGTGATGGGCGTCGCGGGCACGGGCAAGACCACGATCGGGCCGCTGCTCGCCGCCCGGCTGGGCGTCCCGTACGCCGAGGGCGACGACTTCCACCCGCAGGCCAACATCGCCAAGATGGCGGCCGGCACCCCGCTCGGCGACGCGGACAGGTGGCCGTGGCTGGACGCCATCGGCGCCTGGGCGGACGGGCGGGCCGGGCTCGGCGGGGTGGTCAGCTGCTCGGCGCTGAAGCGGTCGTACCGCGACCGGCTCAGGGCCGCGGCTCCCGGGGTCGTGTTCGTGCACCTGGCGGGCGACCGGTCGCTGATCGCGGACCGTATGGCGCACCGCCAGGGCCACTTCATGCCGGCCGCGCTGCTCGACTCCCAGTTCGCCACCCTCGAACCGCTGCGGGCGGACGAGGCGGGCGTCGTCGTCGACGTCTCCGGCAGCCCGGAGGCCATCACCGACCGGGCCGTGACGGCGCTCGCCGCCCTGCCCGACCCGGTCGTCGAGTAATCCCCGCCGCTCCCCCGTCCCCGTAACCGCAAAAGGAACCCCGTGACCAGACTCAGCGTCGAGATGCTGGCAGCGGACACGCCTGCGCCGATCACCTCGGCCGGCCACGCCCAGCTGGGCATCGCCGTCCTGGCGGGCATCACCCTGATCATCCTGCTCATCACCAAGTTCAAGCTCCACGCCTTCCTGGCGCTGACCATCGGGTCACTGGCGCTGGGGGCGTTCGCCGGGGCGCCGCTGGACAAGACCATCACCAGCTTCACCACCGGCCTGGGCACCACGGTCGCCGGCGTGGGCGTGCTGATCGCTCTCGGCGCGATCCTGGGCAAGCTGCTCGCCGACTCCGGCGGCGCGGACGAGATCGTGGACACGATCCTGGCCAAGGCGAGCGGCCGGGCCATGCCGTGGGCGATGGTGCTGATCGCCTCCGTGATCGGTCTGCCGCTGTTCTTCGAGGTCGGCATCGTGCTGCTGATCCCGGTGGTGCTGATGGTCGCCAAGCGCGGCAACTACTCGCTCATGCGGATCGGCATCCCGGCGCTGGCCGGTCTGTCCGTGATGCACGGGCTGGTGCCGCCGCACCCCGGTCCGCTGGTCGCGATCGACGCGGTCAAGGCCAACCTCGGAGTGACGCTGGCGCTGGGCATCCTCGTCGCCATCCCCACGGTGATCATCGCCGGGCCGCTGTTCTCGAAGGCCGCCGCCCGCTGGGTGGACGTACCGGTGCCGGACCGGATGCTCCCGCCGCGCGCCTCCGAGAAGCTGGAGCGGCGCCCCGGTTTCGGCGCGACGCTGGGCACCGTGCTGCTGCCGGTCGTGCTGATGCTGTCCAAGGCGCTGGTCGACCTCATCGTGGACGACCCCGCGAACACCACCCAGCGCGTCTTCGACGTCGTCGGCTCCCCGCTGATCGCCCTGCTCGCGGCCGTCATCGTCGGCATCTTCACGCTCGGCCGGCCGGCCGGGTTCACCAGGGAGCGGATCTCGCAGACCGTCGAGAAGGGCCTGATGCCGATCGCGGGCATCCTGCTCATCGTCGGCGCGGGCGGCGGCTTCAAGCAGACGCTGATCGACTGCGGCGTGGGCCAGATGGTCCTGGACATATCAAAAGGCTGGTCGATCCCGGCGCTGCTGCTGGCCTGGCTGATCGCGGTGGCGATCCGGCTGGCGACCGGTTCGGCGACGGTGGCGACCGTCTCGGCGGCCGGTCTGGTGGCCCCGCTGGCGGCCGGCATGTCGACGACGCACACGGCGTTGCTGGTGCTCGCCATCGGCGCCGGGTCGCTGTTCTTCAGCCATGTCAACGACGCCGGATTCTGGCTGGTGAAGGAGTACTTCGGGCTGAGCGTCGGGCAGACGTTCAAGACCTGGTCGGTCATGGAGACGATCATCTCGGTGGTCGCCGGCGGACAGGTCCTGCTGCTGTCCCTCGTCCTCTAGGAGCAGGCCGTGAGTCGGCCGCGGTGCTCTGCAGCGGAGCGCCGGAGGCCTACGAGACCGTACGGGAGGACATAACCGCGGTCGGCGGCAGCGGCGGGTACGTCGGCGCCGATCCGGGCCCCGTGGCCCACGAGGTGGAGCTGCTCGACCTGTCCGCCACCCGCGTCAACGGACTCGCGCCCTCTTCGCGCTCGCCGGGGCCGAGGGACGCACCCCGGGTGAGCCGGCGCCGTACGCCGCCGGCATCGGTGGCTGCTGGGGAAGATGGCGCCGCGCTGGACCGAGCAGCCGGCCGCGGGCCGTTTCCCCGGCGAACGCTCCACCGTCGCCTCGGCGGCGACGACGCTCACCCACCTCGTCGGCACGGCCGCGGCGCACGGCCTGGACCTGGCCGCGCCGGCGTCGGCCGAGCGGGCCGCGACCGGGTGGTGGCCGCCGGCGACGGACCGACGCGGCCGGCCACGGTGCAGCACGCACGAGGAGGCTCGGACACTTCCTAAGGCCGCCACAGGGAATGCTCGCGCTCCGCCCACTCCCGGCTCACCGTCCCGGTGCGCAGGCCCCGGCGGGCCTCGGGGTCCGCCAGTGCCATGCCGATGTGGCCGGCGAGGACGACGCCGATGGTCAGGGCCAGCCAGTCGTGCACGAAGGTCGCGCTGGTGCGCCACATCAGCGGGGTGAGGTGGGTGAACCACATCATCAGTCCCGTGCCGAGCATCACCAGCGTCGCTCCGGCGATCCAGGCGGCGTAGACCTTCTGCCCGGCGTTGAACTTGCCTGCGGGGCGGGAGTCGGGCCGCCGGTCGCGGCGCAGGGCCGCGCGCAGCCAGAGCCGGTCGTGCGGGCCGAAGCGGTTGAGGAAGCCGAGGTCGGCGCGGAAGGCGCGGGAGGCGAGGCCGAGCAGGACCGGTGCGGGCAGGGCGAGGCCGGCGTACTCGTGGATGCGGACGACCAGTTCGCGGCGGCCGACGAGGACGGCGAACTGGGGGATGTAGAGGCAGGCAGCGGTGACGACGCACACGCCCATCAGCGCGGCCGTCGTCCGGTGCACCCACCGCTCGGCCCGGCTGAAGCGGCGGATCCGGGCGCTCGGCGGGGCCGGGGTCTCAGCTCGTAGGCTCATCGGTCCGTCCGTTCGAACGGCCGACCCAGGCGTCGACGTCGTAGCCCAGATTCTCCCAGTAGCCCGGCCGGACGTGGTCGGTGACGGTGATGCCGGAGAGCCACTTGGCGGACTTGTAGAAGTACATGGGTGCCACGTACAGGCGTACCGGGCCGCCGTGGTCGTGGCCGATGTCCTTGTCCTGCATGCGCAGGGCGACCAGGATGTCGGGGCGGCGGGCCTGGTCCAGGGTGAGGCTCTCGGTGTACGTGCCGTCGAAGCAGGTGAAGCGGATCGCCTTCGCGCTGTCGCGCACGCCCGCCGCGTCCAGCAGGTGCGCGAGGCGGACGCCCTCGAAGGGGGTGCCCGGGACCCGCCATCCGGTGACGCACTGCACGTCCTTGACCAGCCGGGTCTGCGGCAGGGCCCGCAGGTCGGCCAGGGTGTAGGTACGGGGCCGGTCGACGAGGCCGTCGACCCTGAGCCGGTAGTCCGCGAGGCCCTTGTGCGGGACGGAGGCGGCCACGGAGTAGTAGCGGAAGCCGCCGCCGTTCGGCAGCAGGCCGGTCAGGCCCGTCGGGTCCTTGTCGGACACGCTGCCGAGGAAGGACTCCAGGCCGTGCTGGAGGGCCGGTGCGGCGACCACGCCGAGGGCGCCGAGGCCGAGGGTGCCGAGGAAGACGCGGCGGCCGACCGGGCGGCCCTCCGCCTCGGATGGTTCGGGGTTCACCTTTTCATTCGAGCACTCCTGCGCCTCGGGGGGCCAGGGATCACGGATTCCCGTCAGGATTCCGTAACCACTTCTCGCGTACGTCTCATGGACGGGTTGGCAAGGAGTTCCCCCGCGAGGGTCAGAAGCCGAGTATCCGGGCGCGGGCCGTGCGGAAGGCGGTGCAGGGGTCGCGGTCCGGGTACGACCAGGGCGCCCGGGTGGCGTGCCGGCCGATCCGCTGGAACAGGGCGGCGGCCTCGGCGGTCCTGCCCTGGCAGGCCATGGCGTGGACCAGGAAGTTCAGGTCGACGTGGCGGCGCGGGTGGTCGTCGTGCTCCCACTCCAGCCACCAGTCGAAGGCGGCGCGCGTCGCCTGCCGGGCCCGGCTCCCCGTCCAGTGGCCGTCGGGCTCCGGGCCCGCGGCGGCCAGTACGCGGTAGCGCTCGGCGCGTGCGACGACGGGCAGGAGGGCGAGCGGGGAGTCGGCGGGGGCCCGGGCGGCGGTCCGGTCGGCGAAGTCGTACACCTCGTGCAGCGGGTCCGGGCCGTGTTCGGAGTGCCGCTCGGCGAGCCGGGCGGCCATCAGGTGGTGGGCGTGGTGGTGCTCGGGGTGGCGGTCGCGCACCTCGTCGAAGACGCCGGTCACCGTGTCGTCGGTGCCGAAGGTGCGCTCCAGTAAGAGCAGACCGAGCCACGGGGTGGGGTCGGCGGGCGCCGACATGGCCGCACCGCGGCAGGCCTCGCGGGCCGCGCCGGGCGATTCCTTGCCCCGCAGGGCGCGCCGGACCAGGGCCAGGGCGAGGAGCGCGGCGGCATCGGCGGACCGGGGTTCGGCGAGCAGCCAGTCACGGGCCCAGGCGGCGGCGTAGGGGTCCCGGGCGAGGACGGTGACCCGGTGACCACGCCGGTCCCAGTCGTCCCCGGTGCGCCCCAGCAGCACACGGACGGCCTGCCGACGGCCCTGGACCAGGGCGGCGCGGGCCGTGACGAGTTCGGTGTCGTCGAAGGCGGGGTCGAAGGCGGGGGGTGAGGTGAGGCCGGTGTCCATCGCGCTGCCCGCACTGCCCGGCGCGGGCACGGGCCCGGTCTCCGGCACACTGCCGTGCGTTGCCCCCCGCACACTGCCGGGCGCGACGACTGCCGTGTCGAGGACGGCGGTGTCGGTGGTGGCCCGGGGTGTGCGTGGGCGGCCTGGGGGTGGTGGGGGTGGGGACAGCGCGGGCCTTCCTCGGGGGGCGGGGCTCGTGGTCGGCGTCCGGCGGACTCGCGGGGCGGCACCGACCGATCACTCACAGCAAACCCGCAGCCAACAGTTTCCGTCAAGCGGAGGCGAGGTGTTACTCGCTTCAACCTCCTTTTTCTGTGCGGCAGTTGTGATCCACGGGGCTCTCCGTGGGCACCCCGCCCCGGGTCATCGCTGTGGCGTACGCCATGGCGTCCCCGACCCGGTCGACGGACCATGGCACTACGGTCCCGCCGTCGCCCGCACGTCCCCGGGCATCGTGACCGAGTCAACTGCCCGGTTCCGGGACTCCCAGGGGCAATGCCGGCCCTGGAGCGCTACAGTCGGCCACTACGCACTCCGTGGCCCGACCGGATGATCGAGGTACGCAGCGTGTCGGTTCTGGTTCTCATTCTCGCCGTGAGCGCGGCCTGCTGCCTGGGCTTCGGGTTCGTGCTTCAGCAGGACGCCGCCCAGAAGGCACCGCTCAGCGACTTCCTGTCGTTCCGTCTGCTGCTCGACCTGATGAGAGTGCCGACCTGGCTGGGCGGCATAGGGCTGATGGTGGCCGGCATGGTCCTGGGCGCGATCGCCCTGGGCCGGGGCGAGATCTCCCTGGTGGAACCGCTGCTCGCCACCAACCTCCTGTTCGCCCTCGCCCTCTCCCGGCACCGCACCAGACAGGTGCTGGGCCATCAGGGCTGGGCGGGGCTCGCGCTGCTCGCGGGGGGCGTGACCGCGTTCATCGTGGCCGGTCAGCCGCGCGGCGGGAACGCCGTCGCCGATCCGTTCCGGCACTGGCTGATCATCGGCGTCATGGTCGGCGTCGCCCTGGTGCTGACCACGTACGCCAAGCGCTCACGGCTGAGCTGGGGTCCGGTGCTGCTCGCGTGCGCGGCCGGCCTGCTGTACGGCGTACAGGACGCGCTGACCCGGGTGAGCGGGGAGCGCTTCGCCGAGGGCGGGCTCACCGAGCTGTTCACCGGATGGCATCCGTACGGGGTGCTCGTGCTCGGCGTCACCGGGCTGATCCTGGTGCAGAGCGCCTTCGAGACCGCCCCGCTGCGCATGTCGCTGCCCGCGCTCACCGCCGCCCAGCCGCTGGCCGGGATCCTCTGCGGGGTGGGCTTCCTCGGCGACCGGCTGCACACCGACACCGGGGCGCTGGCCTGGGAGGCGGCGGGGCTCGCGGCGATCGTGACGGGGATCATGCTGCTGGGGCTGCATCCGGCGATGCCGCGCGGCACGGCGGAGAGGGAGCCGGCCCGGGATCTCCAGCCGCGCTGACCCGACGCCCCCTCGCGCGGGAGCCCTGCTTTCATGGGGGCCATGAGCGCTGACGAGATCCTCGACATCGTCGACGACAACGACCGGGTCATCGGGCAGTCCCCGCGCGGGGAGGCCTACGCGCGCGGGCTGCGTCACCGCTGCGTGTTCGTCCAGGCCCGGGACTCCGCCGGCCGCGTCTTCGTCCACCGGCGTACGCCGACCAAGCTGGTGTTCCCCTCCCTCTACGACATGTTCGTCGGCGGTGTGGTCGGGGCTGGGGAGTCCTACGACGACGCGGCACTGCGGGAGGCGGAGGAGGAGCTGGGGGTGAGCGGGCTGCCCCGTCCGTCGTACCTCTTCAAGTTCCTCTACGACGACGGGGCCGGGCAGAGCTGGTGGTCGGCGGTGTACGAGGTCCACTGCGAGCTGCCGGTGCGGCCGCAGGCCGAGGAAGTGGCCTGGTACGACTTCCTGCCCGAGGGCGAGGTGGAGCGGCGGCTCGGCGAGTGGGACTGGGTTCCGGACGGGCTGGCCGCGTACGGGCGGCTGCGGGCGTTCCGGTCGGCCCGGTGACACCCCGGTAGGGTCGTCCGCGTGATCGAGTTCGTGCGGAACGTCCGGCTGTGGTTCGCGCCGGAGCAGGTGCGGGACGAGGGCAGTACTCCCGACTACCGGTTCTCGCTGGCGAACGAGCGCACGTTCCTGGCCTGGCTGCGCACCGCCCTCGCGCTGATCGGCGGCGGTTTCGCGGTGGACCAGTTCCTGCCCGGCCTGCGCTGGGGCTGGCGCGTCGGGCTGGCGCTGGCGCTGCTCGGGGCGGGCGTGCTGTGCTCGCTGCGGGCGGTGAACCACTGGGTGCGCTGCGAGCGGGCCATGCGCCGGGGCGAGGACCTGCCGGTGTCCAGGTTCCCGGTGCTGCTGAGTCTGGTCGTCGCGGTGGTGGCCGTCGCCATGGTCGTGGTCGTCCTGGTCGGGTGGGCGGGGTGACGGCCGGGCGGGACCCGGGGCTGCAGCCGGAGCGGACCCGGCTCGCCTGGCGGCGGACGACGCTGTCGTACGCCGTCGCCTCCGTGCTCGCGCTGAGGACCGCGCTGCACGGCGGGGCGTCGGCCACCGGTATCGCGGCCTGCGCCCTGTGCGGCGCGCTCTGGCTGGGCTTTCTGCTGGTCGCGCACGGCCGTATCCGGGCCCTGGCGGCCCCGGCCGCCCGGCCCGCGGCGCTCGCGCCCCGGCACGCCCTGGCGGCGGTGCTCTGCACGGTGGCGACGGCGGTGTGCGCCGCCGCGCTCGTCGTGTAGGGCCGCTACTCCCCGCCCCCTACTCCCCCGACCCCGCCGACTCCCCCGCCTCCACCGTCTCCTCCGACCACTCCACCGTCACCACGATCTTGCCCCGCGTCCCGCCCTCCTGGTTCAGCCGGTGCGCGTCCGCCGCCCGCTCCAGCGGAAAGGTCTCGGACACATGCACCGACACCACGCCCTGTTCCGCGAGGTCGGACAGGCGCTGGAGGTCCTCCGCGTCGGGGCGGACGAACCAGTAGCGGCCGCCGTAGCTCACGACGTCCGGGTCCGCGATCGACACCATGCGGCCCTCGGGGGCGAGCAGGTTGGCCGAGGTCTTCGTCGTCTCGCCGCCGATGGTGTCGAAGACCGCGTCCACGCCCTCCGGCGCGAGGCCCCGCACCCGTTCGGCCAGGCCGTCGCCGTACGTCACCGGTTCGCCGCCCAGGCCGCGCACGAAGTCGTGGTTGTGCGCGCTCGCCGTACCGATGACCCGGGCGCCCAGGTGGGCGGCGAGCTGCACGGCGACCGAACCGACCCCGCCGGCGGCCGCGTGCACCAGGACGGTCTCGCCGCGCTTGACCTCCAGCGCCTTGACGAGCACCTGATAGGCGGTGAGCCCGGCCAGCGGCAGCCCGGCCGCCTCCTCGTAGCCGAGGTTGCGCGGCTTGCGGGCCAGGGTGCGCACGGGGGCGGCGACGTACTCGGCGAAGGTGCCCCGGGAGAGGAAGTCCTCGCGGACGTAGCCGATGACCTCGTCGCCGACGGAGAACTCGGTGACGGAGGCCCCGGGCTGCACGACGACCCCTGAGACGTCCCAGCCGGGGACGACAGGGAAGACGGTGTCCAGGACGGCGTCCAGATAGCCCTCGCGGCACTTCCAGTCGACGGGGTTGACGGCCGCCGCGCGCACCTTCACCAGTACCGAGTCGGGGCCGACCTTGGGGTCGCGCACCTCGCCGTACTCGAGTACCTCGGGTCCGCCGTAGCGGCTGTAGTGGATGCCCTTCATGTCACCGACCCTCCTGGGTGCGGGCACGCCACGCAACCGGGATGCCCCGATATGAGGCGTTTGCGTGGCTGCCTGCGCGTCGCCAACGTCAACCTCACCCCGTACCCGCGAAGGTGAGCGCCATGACCGCCCTCCACCAGGGACACGACCACCGCCACGGCGAGGACGGGGCCACCGGGACGACCGCCGGCCGGCCGGCGGGCAACGTCCGACGGCCCCTGGGCAGCACCCGGGGGGCCGTCGGCCTATCGTGGCACCGATCACGTTTACCCTGCCCACTGGACGGCATACCGACCGGTCGGCATCATGAGTCGCAACCTGTTAACCCGTTCGTAGGAGCGACGCATGAGCCCCGACCACCCGCCCGGACTGGATCTCGACCGGCTGCGCGGCCTGCTCGACCGTGAGCGGCCCGGACTGGTGACCGGTCCGCTGACCGGCCGGCTGATCGAGGGCGGACGGTCGAACCTCACGTACGCGGTCACTGACGGCACGTCGAAATGGGTCGTACGGCGGCCCCCGCTCGGCCATGTGCTGGCCACCGCGCACGACATGAAGCGTGAACACCGCGTGATCAGCGCCCTGCACCAGACGGCCGTCCCGGTGCCCCGCCCGGTGATTCTGTGCGAGGACGACGAGGTCCTCGGGGCGCCCTTCTACGTGATGGAGTTCGTCGAGGGCACCCCGTACCGCACCGCCGGCCAGCTCGCCTCGCTGGGCGAGGAGCGCACCCGGAACGCGGTGCTGTCCCTCGTCGACACCCTGGTGGAGCTGCACGCCGTGGACCCCGCCGAGGTGGGCCTGACGGACTTCGGCCGCCCGGAGGGCTTCCTGGACCGGCAGCTGCGCCGCTGGGGCAAGCAGCTGGACGCCTCCCGCAACCGCGACCTGGCCGGCATCGACGAGCTGCACGCCGCCCTCGGACGACAGCTGCCCGACTCGCCCGCGCCCGCCGTCGTGCACGGCGACTACCGCCTCGACAACGTCCTGATCGGCGCCGACGACACGATCAAGGCGATCCTCGACTGGGAGATGTCCACCCTCGGCGACCCGCTCACCGACCTGGGTCTGCTGGTGATGTACAGCCGGCCGCTGGGCATGCCCGAATCACCGGTCTCCACCACCGCCGAGGCCCCCGGCCACCCGGCCCCGGCCGAGCTGATCGAGCGGTACGCCGCGCGCTCGGGGCGCGACGTCTCGTCCGTCTCCTGGTACACGGCGTTCGCCTGGTTCAAGCTCGCCGTGATCCTGGAGGGCATCCACTACCGCTACACGCTGGGCCAGACGGTCGGGCGCGGCTTCGACCGCATCGGCGACCTCGTCCCCGTCTTCATCGACAACGGACTGACCACGCTTCGGGAAGGCTGACCGGCATGGACTTCGCGTTCGACGCGCGCACGGAGGAACTGCGCGCCAAGCTCCTCGCCTTCATGGACGAGTACGTCTACCCGGCCGAGGCGGTGGCGGAGGAGCAGCGGGCCGCGCTGGCCTCGCCCTGGGACACCCCGGCCGTCGTCGAGGAGCTCAAGGCCGAGGCCCGCAGGCAGGGCCTGTGGAACCTCTTCCTGCCCGACGCCGAGTACGGAGCGGGGCTGACGAACCTCCAGTACGCGCCCCTCGCCGAGATCACCGGCCGCTCCCCGCAGCTCGCGCCCACCGCGCTGAACTGCGCGGCGCCGGACACCGGCAACATGGAGGTGCTCGCGCAGTTCGGCGACGAGCGGCAGAAGAAGCAGTGGCTGGAGCCGCTGCTCGCCGGTGAGATCCGCTCGGCGTTCGCGATGACCGAGCCGGAGGTGGCCTCCTCGGACGCCACCAACATCACCACGCACATCGAGCGGGATGGCGATGACTACGTCATCACCGGCCGCAAGTGGTACATCTCCGGGGCGATGAGCCCCGACTGCACGATCTTCATCGTGATGGGCAAGACGGACCCGGACGGTGAGGACATCCGCCGTCAGCAGTCGATGATCCTGGTCCCCCGCGACACCCCGGGCGTCACCGTGAAGCGGGCCATGCAGGTCTTCGGGTACGAGGACCACTACCACGGCGGCCACGCCGAGGTGATCTTCGACCACGCGCGCGTGCCGGCGTCGAACCTGATCGGCGAGGAGGGCGGCGGCTTCGCCATCGCCCAGGCCCGGCTCGGTCCCGGCCGCATCCACCACTGCATGCGCCTGATCGGCATGGCCGAGCGGGCGATCGAGCTGATGTGCCGGCGCGCGGTGTCGCGTACGGCTTTCGGCAAGGCGCTGGCCCAGCAGGGCGTGGTCCACAACTGGATCGCGGACGCCCGGGTCACGGTCGAGCAGCTGCGGCTGCTGGTGCTGAAGACGGCCTGGCTGATGGACACGGTCGGCAACAAGGGTGCCCACGCGGAGATCCAGGCCATCAAGATCGCCACGCCCCGCGCGGTCGTCGACATCATCGACCGGGCGATCCAGTTGCACGGCGCGGGCGGGGTCAGCCAGGACCTCCCGCTGGCCGAGCTGTACGCCGCAGCGCGCACGCTGATGATCGCCGACGGGCCTGACGAGGTGCACCAGCGGTCGCTGGCGCGGCGGGAGCTGAAGAAGTACCTGTGAGGCACCGGGCCGAGTGAGGGCCGGTGCGGGCACCCCCTGCCCGCACCGGCCCTGTTGCGTGCTCGGCGCGGTGCTTCCCCGTGCCTTCGTGCGCCGTTGAGTGCGCGCCCGGCCTGTGGTGTCGTACCTCTTTCGGAACCGGCCGCCAACGGCCGGTGGCGCTTGCGGGGGAATGGGGGCACGGTGACGAACCTGCGGGAATCGCCGGGATGGGGCGCTGCGGCGGAGTCGCAGGTGACCCTGGAACGGCTGCTGTCCGTCGTGGGCCCGGGCGCCCTGGAGCTGGACACGGCTCCCGGCGGGCTGGCGGTGGCCGTGGCCGACGTCACCGTACTCGACGTGCTGGAACCCGAGATCCGGCCGCGGGAGCTGCTGCTCGCGGTCGGCGTCGATCCGGGGTCGGCCCACGCCGTGGATCTGCTGCGCCGAGCGGGCGAGACGGGCGCGACCGGCGTGGTGTTCGGCCCGGGCCGCCCCGAGCGGGCCGCCGCGGCACTCCGGGCGGTCGCCGAGGAGAGCGGTACCGCGGTGTTCTCCCGCACCGCCTGGTGCACCTGGGCCCAGCTGGTCGGGGTGCTGCGGGCCGGGCTGGCCTCGGCGGGTGCTCCGCCGGTGCCCGCCACCCGGGGCCTTGCCCTGGGCGACCTCAACGGACTGGCCGACGCGGTGGCCGCGCTGGTCGGGGGCGCGGTGACCATCGAGGACACGGAGTCCCGGGTACTGGCCTACTCCTCGACCGAGGAGAACGTGGACGAGCTGCGCCGGCTGACCATCCTCGGCCGGCGCGTGCCCCCGTGGCGCGTGGCCGCGATGCGCGAGGCCGGGTTCTTCCGGGCTCTGTGGGGCACGGACGACGTGCTCTACCGGCGGGCCCAGGGGGAGAACCCGGAGCGTCTGGTCGGTGCCGTCCGGGCGGGTGGCGAGGTGCTGGGGTCCATCTGGGTGGCCGCGGTCGCGGGGCGGCCCCTGTCCCCCGGCGCCTCCGAGGCCCTGCGGGCGGCGACCCGGACGGCCGCCGCGCACCTGCTCCACGTCCGTACGCGCGGCGCGGACGACCGTCTGGTGGAGGACGCGGCGCGCGCGCTGCTGGAAGGACGCGGCTCCCCCGAGGTGCTGGCGGAGCGCGCCTCGCTGCCGGAGCGGGAGCCGTGCGCCGTCCTGGCGGTGGGCGCGGGCTCCGGTACCGCCGGTGACGACGACCCGGCGCGGCGGTACGCGCTGCTCACCCTGCACTGCGCCGCGTTCGGCCACCGGACCGTGGTCGTGCCGGCGGGCGGCAGGATCCTGGTACTGGTGGGCTCGCTCGATCACGACCCGCGCAGGGCCGACGAGCAGGTGACGCACCTGGGAGAGTCACTGGCGAGACAGCTGTCGGCCACCACCGGCACGCCGGTGCGGGTCGGGCTGGGTGACGTGGCCCCGGGGCTCGCCCGGGCGGACGCCTCCCGCCGGTCGGCCGAGCTGGCTCTCAAGGCGCTCGCGCGGGACGCGGGAGCACGCACGGTCGCGCGGGCCGGGGACGTCGCGGACACGGTCGGCATCATGCAGGTCACCGAGGCGCTGCGCGACGTGGTGCTGCCGCCGGGGACGTCGGTGGCGCGGCTGGCCGCGTTCGACGCCGAGCACAGCGGAAGCTGCCTCGTCCAGACCCTGCGGGCCTACCTCGACCGCTTCGGTGACGTGGCCGCCGCCTCTCGAACGCTCGGGGTCCACCCCAACAGCCTGCGGTACCGGTTGCGCCGGATCACGGAGGTCTCGGGGCTCGACCTCGGCAGCCCGGACGCCCGCCTGCTGGCGGAGCTGGAGCTGCGCCTGCGGGACCGCGGTGACGGGGCGGGGCCCGGACCGTCACCGCGGCCGTGACACCGGAGCCGACCGGTGTGCGGCTTGGCCGCCCGCACTACCGCACGGCGCGGACTTCGTCGCGGCGCACAACGGCGCGGGCCGCCCGGTCCGGTCGTTGCGCTCGCCCGCCGCTTGGGCGGCGGAGTCTTTGACGACCCGACGAAGACGACGCCCGGTCCCGGCGAGCAGCCTGGGGTTCCGCCCGGGGCTCCCCGGGCGCTTCGATCCCGACACCGGAGGCTCACTCATCATGACCGGTCAGACCCCCGCCGCCGTGCGGCGTGAACGCGTCCTGCGGGAGGCCGTGCGGCAGGGACTGCTGGACCCGGAGCAGTCCCTGCTTGCCGCCTTCGTCGATCTCGACGGTGTCGCCGCGACGGTCGGAAGCCTGCACCGCGCCTTTCGGCGTGTTCTTCCCGCCCCGGCCTCCGTCGTCCACGCCTTCGCCGCCAAGGCGAACTGCCTGGTGCCCGTCCTGCGCGAGCTGGAAGGGCACGGCATGGGCTGCGAGGTCGCCACCGCAGGTGAGCTGGCCCGGGCGCTGGCCGCCGGTTTCCCGCCGGACAGGATCGTCTTCGACTCGCCGGCCAAGACCCGCGGGGAGCTCGAGCGTGCCCTGGCCCTGGGCGTGGCCGTCAACGCGGACAACTTCCAGGAACTGGCGAGGATCGACCGGGCACTCGCCGGCCGGCATTCCCTCTCCAGGATCGGGGTGCGGGTCAACTCCCAGGTCGGCGGGGGCACCATCGCCGCGATGAGCACGGCCACGAGCACCTCCAAGTTCGGTGTCCCGCTGGCGGACCCGGGCGTCCGACAGCAGTTGCTGCAGGCGTTCCGGGACTACCCGTGGCTGACGTGGATCCACACGCATGCCGGATCGCAGGGCTGCCCGCTCGACCTCATGGCGCGTGGCGTGGCACTGGCCGTGGAGTTCGCCGAGGAGGTGGACGCCGCTCTCGGAGAGCGCCGGGTCGTCGGCATCGACATCGGCGGCGGGCTGTCCGTCAACTTCGCGGACGACGAGACCGACCCCACCTTCGACACGTACGCCGAGTGCCTGCGCACGCACGCCCCGGCCCTCTTCGAGCGCGGGTTCGACGTCGTCACCGAGTTCGGACGCTCGGTCCTCGCCAAGAACGGCTTCATGGCGGCGTACGTCGAGTACACCAAGAGCGCCGGAGGCCGGCCGATCGCCGTCACCCACGCCGGCGTGCAGGTCGCCACGCGGACCGTGTTCGCCCCCGAGGCGTGGCCCGTACGGATCGAGGCGCACCACGGGAGCGGCAGGGCCAAGCAGGGGCGGCCCGTGCGCCAGGACGTCGCGGGGCCCGCCTGCTTCGCCGGTGACCTGCTGGCGCGCGACCGCGCGCTGCCGCTGCTCGAACCCGGCGACATCGTCGTCGTCCCGGACACCGGCGCCTACTACTTCTCGACGCCGTTCCACTACAACAGCCTGCCGGAACCCGCCGTTCACGGCGTACGGATGCGCGGGGACGGGCGGGTCGAGTTCACGCTCCTGCGTGCCGCCCAGGACCCGTGGGACCTGCCGGACCACGAACGCCGGGCCGGGGAGGTCCGGCAACCGGTGGACGCCGGCGCCTGTGACGTCCGTTAGGGGGCAACAAGGTGCCGGAGTCCGACCGTGCGCGGCCCGACCGGGACGGGCCGCTCCTCACCCAGCGCGCCGCCATCGTGTTCCTGCTGGCCGCACTCGTCGGCATCGGCGCCACCGTGCTGGCGGCGCTGGCCGGCAACCCGTGGCCCGTCACGGTGAGCCTCGGCAGCGGCTCGGCGGCCACGGCCGTGCTCTTCTTCAAGGAGATCATCGACTAGTAGGGCTGCGTCGGGTCGTTCTCGATCTTGAGGTCTGCCGTGTGGCGGGCAGGGGCTGGTGGCAGTGGTGCAGAGGAAGGCGTGGGCGGCGGTGACCAGGGTGGCGTGGTGGTGCCAGCCGTTGAAGGAGCGGCCTTCGAAGTGGTCCAGGCCCGGGCCGTGCTTGAGCACCTGAGGGGCCGGCACCACCACGTCACCCGGTCTTTCTCCGGGATCGAGTGCCGGCTGCCCCGGGTGGCGCTCCTGTCCGGCCGGCCCACCCGGGGACGGTTCTACGCCCGCAGCGCCCGCAGCAGCAGGTCGGCCAGGTGGTCGGCGACCTCCTGGGGGCTGAGCGGTCCGTCGGGGCGGTACCAGGTGGACAGGTGGTGGACGGAGCCGAAGTGGTAGTCCACCACCAGGTCGGCCGGGGTCTCCTTGGAGAAGACGCCGGCCTGCTGGCCCTCCTCGATCAACGCGCGGAAGCGTTCGTGGTAGCGCCGGCGCTCGGCGCGCACCTGCTTGTTCTTCTCCGGGCTGAGGTGGTGCATGGAGCGGAAGAAGATCGACGCGTCGTCGAGGTTCTCGATCGTCGTGACGACGACGTCCGCGGCGGCGGCCCGCAGCCGCTTCTCGATCGGCTCGTCGGCGTCCGCCAACGCGTCCAGCCGCTCCTGCTGGACGCGCAGCACGCGCGCGTACACCTCGTGCAGGAGGTCGTCCTTGGAGCCGAAGTAGTGGTACAGCGCCCCCTTGGTGACGCCGGCCGCCTCGACGATCTCCTGCACCGAGGTGCGGTCGTAGCCCTGCTCGGCGAAGAGCCGGGTGGCGGCGGCGAGCAGCCGCTGAGGGACGGGGGTTCCGTCTCCGTCCGTCGTCCTGGGCACTGCCGCCACCTGCCTTTCCGTCGTTCTACTGACTGTCGTGCGCGCGGGAACGCAGTTCCCGACGGAGGATCTTCCCACTTGCCGTCTTGGGCAGGTCGGGCAGGATCTCCACCTGGCGCGGGGATTTGTAGGCCGCCAGTCTCTCCTTGCAGTAGGCGGCCAGTGCGCCGGGGTCCGTCTCGGCGCCCGGGCGCAGGCTGATGTACGCCTTGACGGTCTCGCCACGATAGCCGTCGGGGACCCCGACGACGGCGGCCTCGCGCACCCCGGGGTGGGTGTAGAGGACGTCCTCGACCTCGCGCGGCCACACCTTGAAGCCGGAGGCGTTGATCATGTCCTTCTTGCGGTCGACGACGTACAGCCAGCCCTGCTCGTCCATGAAGCCGATGTCACCGGTGCGCAGCTCACCGCCGGGGAAGGTCTCGGCGGTGGCCTCGGGCCGCCGCCAGTAGCCGGGTACCACCTGCGGCCCGCGCACGACGATCTCGCCCTGCTCGCCGAAGGGGACCTCCGCGCCCTCCTCGTCGACGATCCGTACGACCGTGTCGGGGCCCGGCACGCCGACGGCCAGCGTCCCGGAGACCGGGTCGACGGGCGCCTTCCGGCCGGGCGGCACGGAGGCGCAGGGCGCGGTGCACTCGGTGAGGCCGTAGCCGTTGCGGATGTACGGTCCGAAGCCGGCCCGGAACTTCTCCACCAGCGCGGGCGGCAGGGGCGCGCCGCCCGAGGAGATGATGCGGAAGGAGGAGAAGTGGTCCGGGGTGACGGTCGGCTGGGCGGCCAGCGCCATGAAGGCGGTGGACGGGCCGACCGTGTAGTGCGGCCGGTGCTCGGCGAACGCGTCGAGGACGACCCCGGGCTCGAAGCGGTAGGCCAGCGCGAGCGTGCCCGCGCTGTTCAGGCAGGCGCCGAACTCGCAGACCATGCCGGTGATGTGGAACAGCGGGGCCAGCGCGAAGTAGACGGGCGCCTCGGGCATGCCGAGGCCGGTGCTCTGCCGCTCGGCGTTGTACATGATGTTGCCGTGCGTATTGGTGGCGCCCTTGGGGGTGCCGCTGGTGCCCGAGGTGTAGCTGATCAGGGCGATGGCGTCCGGGGCCGGGTCGCGGTCCTCGGGTGCCTTGTGGCCCTGCCGGGCGACGGTCACCAGGTCGTCGGCGTCCTGGGCCTGGGGCAGCCGCTCGAAGGAGAGCACGCGCGCGTCGTCCCGGGTCTGGAAATCCAGCTCGCTGGTGGTGAGCACGATCCGTACGGGCGAGCCGGTGACCGTCTCGCGCAGGTACGACTCCCAGGCCCGGTCGGAGCAGACGAGGGCGGCAACCTCGCCGTCCCGCAGGACATGGGAGACCTCGCCCGACTTGTACATGGGGTTGACGGGGACGACGATCGCGCCCGCCTTCCAGGCGCCCAGCACGGCGAGCACGAAGTGGGGGGAGTTCTGCAGCATCACGGCCACCCGGTCGCCGCGCTCCAGGCCGCGGGCGGCGAGGTGCCCGGCGACGGAGTCGCTGAGCTCGTCGGCCTCGCGGTAGGTGAGGCGGGCGTCGAAGTAGGCGAGGAAGGTGCGGTCCGGTACGTCGGCGACCGCTCGGCGCAGGGCGTGCACGAGGGAGTCGGCGGGGTCGATCGGGCCGCGCTGGGCGTCGTCGAGGAGGGCCAGCCAGGGCTTCGCCTGGTAACGGGACCCGGTCACCGGGCCTCCTCCCACTTGCGCTGGATGTGGTTCATGCCGCCGAGCCAGCGGTCGGGGTCGGTGGCCCGCGCCTGGTAGAACTCCGCGACCTCGGGGTGCGGCAGGATCAGGAAGCGGTCCTGCTCGATGCCCTTGAACAGGGCGTCGGCGACGTCCTCCGGTTCGATCGCGGTGGGCTTCAGGACCAGGTCGCCGGCGCTTCCGGTGGCGGCCAACATGTCGGTGCGCACGCCCTGCGGACAGATGGCGTGCACTTTCAGGCCCCGGTGGCGGTAGGTCAGCGACAGCCACTCGGCGAAGGCGTACGCGCCGTGCTTGGTGACGGCGTAGGGGGCGGCACCGATCATGGTGAGCAGGCCGGCCGCCGACACGGTGGAGACGAAGCGGCCGCTGCCGCGCTCCAGCCAGGCCGGGAGCAGCGTGTGGGCCGCGCGGACGTGGGCCATGACGTTGACGTCCCAGGACGCCGCCCAGACGTTCTCGTCGAGCGGCGCGGCCCCCTCGCCGGAGACGTTCCCGCCCTCGAAGGCGACGCCGGCGTTGGCGCAGTAGACGTCCACCGTGCCGCCGAGCGCGTCCCGGGCCTCGGTGATGATCGCGGAGGCGTCGCCCGGCACCGCGATGCCGCCGATCTCCTCGGCGACGGCCTTGGTCCGCTCGGCGTCCAGGTCGTTCACGACGACCCGGGCCCCTTCGGCGGCGAACCTGCGGGCCAGCGCGGCCCCGATACCGCCGCCCGCCCCGGTGACGACCACTCCCGCGTCCTGCACGGCTTCCACCATCGGTCTCCTTCGACACGACTTCGTCCCGATGCGACTCGGCTCTGCGGCGCCAGACTAACCGGTCGGTATGACAGCACGGAAGGGGTGCCTCCGACAGGCCCTTGGCCGGTCGGTTCGTTCCGTGCCGCCCGGCCGCGCGCTAGCGTGCGAGGCCCGGGCACCCGCGCTCACGGAGGTCACCGCATGAAGCTGTCCAGACGGAGCCTGCTCGCCACCACCGCCGGCGCGGTCGCGGCGCCGGCCGCTGCCCCGGCGGAGGCGGCCCCCGCGACCGCCCGCCGGCTGCGGACCGGCTTCGAGCGCCTCGCGGCCCGCGGTTACGCCCCGCTCGACGGACAGAACGTCGGAATCGTCACCAACCCCACCGGCGTCTCCCGGGACGTCCGTCACATCGTCGACGTCATGCACGGCGACCCGCGCGTGCGCCTGACCGCCGTCTTCGGCCCCGAGCACGGCTTCCGGGGCACCGCGCAGGCGGGCGGCTCCGAGGGCCGCTACGACGATCCGGCGACCGGGCTGCCGGTCTACGACACCTACCTCAAGAGCGGGCAGCCGCTGGCCGATGTCTTCACCACGTCCGGCGTGGACACGGTCGTCTTCGACATCCAGGACGTGGGCGCGCGCTTCTACACGTACATCTGGACCCTCTACGACTGCATGGAGGCGGCCCGGCTGGCGGGCAAGCGGTTCGTGGTGCTGGACCGGCCGAACCCGGTGACCGGGAGGTCGGCGCAGGGGCCGGTGCTGCACAAGGAGTTCGCCACCTTCGTCGGGCGGCAGCCGATCGCGCAGGCGCACGGGATGACGGTGGCCGAGCTGGCTCGGCTGTTCAACGGGGAGTTCCTGGGCGGAAAGGTCGCGCTGGAGACCGTACTCATGACGGGCTGGAAGCGGTCGGAGTTCTACGACGCGTACGGGCTGCCCTGGGTGCCGCCGAGCCCCAACATGCCGACGCCCGACACCGCCCTCGTCTACTCGGGAACGTGTCTCTTG
This sequence comes from Streptomyces sp. NPDC051636, assembly GCF_044453765.1. Lineage (NCBI taxonomy): Bacteria > Bacillati > Actinomycetota > Actinomycetes > Kitasatosporales > Streptomycetaceae > Streptomyces > Streptomyces sp. NPDC051636. The sequence goes on from NZ_JBITDA010000012.1 coordinate 112,827, forward strand.
GAGGGGACCAACCTGTCGGAGGGGCGCGGCACGACCCGGCCCTTCGAACTGCTGGGCGCGGACGGCGTCGACGGGCGGTGGGCGGCCGCGGCGAACGAGCTGGGGCTGCCGGGTGTGCGCTTCCGGGAGGCGTACTTCGCGCCCGCCTTCTCCAAGTTCCAGGGCAGGACCGTCGGGGGCGTGCAGATCCATGTGCACGACCGGGCCGCGTACGACCCCGTACGGACCGGGATCGCGCTGCTGGTGACCGCGAAGAAGGTCTGGAGCGGCTTCGCCTGGCGGTCCGACAACTGGATCGACAAACTCACGGGCTCCGCGCGGGTGCGCACGATGATCGACGCGGGCGCGGGCACGGACGAGGTGGCCGGCGCCTGGCAGGAGGAGCTGGGGGCGTTCCGGCGGATCCGGGAGGAATATCTCCTCTACAGGTGAGCCGCGACGTATGGCCAACCTTGCCCTCCGGCAGGACGATGCGCCCACATCGCACTGCTTCGGGGGACGAGGGAGCCTGTCATGGCGGATCATGGGACGAGTGTGACTCCCTACTGGGAGCTGGCCTTCGACGCGGACGGGGACGTGGACGGCCGGGAACGGGACCGGCTGCTCGCGGAGGTCACCGGCCACGGTGTCCGTGACCTGATCGTCTTCTCGCACGGCTGGAACAACGACCGCTCGGGCGCGACCGCGCTCTACCGCGCCTTCTTCGCACCGATTCCGAAGCTCGCTCCGAAGGCCCGGATCGGGTACGTGGGCGTGGTGTGGCCGTCGATGCGGTTCTCGGACGAGCCGATCCCCGACCTGCCGAAGTCCGTGGCGGCGGTGGAGGCCGAGGCGGCACCGCACCCCGCCCTCGACAAGGACACCCGGCAGGCGCTGCTGCGGACCTTCCCCGACCGGACGACGGTGGTCGAGCGGATCGCGGGGCTGCTGGACCGGCAGCCCCGGGAGGAGGCCCGGCTGAAGGAGTTCGGGCGGCTGGTGCGGCTGCTGGTGGAGGTGGCGCCGGACGGCCCGCAGGCGCTGTGCGCGACGGACACGGCGGAGGCGGGCGAGCCGGACATGCTGTGCGGGGACACGGTGGCGGCGTGCGACGAGTTCGCGCAGGCACTCGCGGCACTGGGGGCCTCCGGGGGGGCCGAGGGCTTCTCGCTGCCCAACCCCTGGCACGGGGCCCGTGAGCTGCTGCGCCAGGCGGCGTACTACGCCATGAAGCGGCGGGCCGGCACCGTCGGGGAGCGTGGACTGGGCCCGGTGATCGGGCGGTTGGCTTCCGCGGCCCCGGACGTGCGGGTGCATCTGGTGGGGCACAGCTTCGGCGGGCGGCTGGTGTCCTTCGCGCTGCGCGGGCTGCCCGAGGGGATGCGCGCGGTGAAGTCCGTGACGCTGCTCCAAGGGGCCTTCTCCCACTATGCGTTCGCGGCCCGGCTGCCCCATGACCCGCGCGCGGGCGGCGCGTTGCGGGATCTGCACCAGCGCGTGGACGGTCCGCTGGTGTGCTGCCACTCCCCCCACGACTCGGCCCTGGGCACCTTCTACCCGCTGGCCTCCCGCATGGCGGACGACGCCCGGTCGGTCGCGAGCCTCGACATCGGGCGGGTGCTGGGCCCCAAGTGGGGTGCGATGGGCCATGACGGGGTCCAGGCGGTGCCGGGCACGCGGGCGCTGACCCTCGCCGAGGCGCTGGCCGGCCCGTTGCCCGCCTCGGGCTGTGTGAACGTCGACACGGCGGCGGTGGTGCGACGCGGCGGACCGCCGGCCGGCGCGCACAGCGACATCGTGCACCCGGAGCTGGCCCGGGTGGTGCTGGCGGCGGGGCGCGTCACCTGACCCCGCCCCCGGCACCCTTCCCCGGCGACACCGGCGTCACCGGTGGGAGGTGTACTCCACGACCTGCTGGAAGGTCGGCCGGTTCTGCCAGCTGATCCTGCCGTGCTTGATGCCGCCCAGGGTGCGCTGGACGATCGAGTCGGCGCACCACTGGTCGCCCGCCGAGCACTGGTCGTCGCCGGGGTAAACCTGGGCCGCCGTCATCCCGGCCGCCGTCCTCAGGGTGCTGATCAGGATGTCCCGGCAGGAGCTGAGGCTGCCGCCGCCGCAGTACTTCCGGTCCAGCCCGCCCTGCACGGACTCACCGAGCACCGCCCGGATGTCCTTGTCGACATAGCTCCACCAGCCGTACTGGAAGGAGCTTCCGGCGTGCGAGCCGGTCGGGCCGTGCCCGGCGGACGGGGCCTCGTCGACGGGCAGGCTGCCCGTGAAGGCGGTGTACAGGTCGCTGCCCAGTCCGGGCTCGAACTCGGCCTTCACCAGCAGCGGCCACCAGGCGTCCAGGATCCGGACCGCGTCGGCGTTGGCGTACGTCTTGGAGCCGGCCGAGGTCTCCGTGCGCCCGGCGCCCGCCGTCACCCAGGCCTGCAGCTTGCTCACCGCCGCCGCGGCCGTGGGGTCCGTCACCGCACTGCTGTTGACGACCTTCAGCAGCTTCGGCAGCACGTCCTCGGCCCGCAGGTCGGCGAGCGCGGCGTCCGCCATCGCCTGCACCAGCGCCGTACGGGTCACCCCGCCCGCCGCGACCAGCTTCTTCACCCGGTCCTCGAGCAGGTTGCCGCGGTGCACGGACCCGTCGCCCCAGGGCGCGGTGGTGTAGTCCTCGGCCTGCTTGTTGTTCCAGGAGATGTAGTAGTCCTGGTCGACGGAGTTGGGGTGCGCGGAGGCCGGGGTGTAGTCGGCCGTGTTGGCCGCCGGGTCCCAGTTCTTCCACTCGTACGCCGGCCGGCCCCACACCGGGAACTCGGCGTCCACGCCGCTCGCGCGCACCGGGTTGTCGCCGCTGTTGTGGTACGCGGTGTGCTGGGAGTCGGCGTAGAACCAGTTGAACGTGTAGTTGATGTGCTGCGCGGCGCTCTGGAAGTCCTTCGGGCCCTTGACGCAGTCCGGGTCGTTCAGCATCTGGAAGCCGATGATCGAGTCGGCCTCGTGCAGGTAGGAGGAGCGCAGGGTGGTGTAGGCGACCTTCTTGCCGCCGACGGTGGCCCGGTACTCCACCGGCCCGTATTTCGTGCGCCACACCCGCATCGTGTAGGAGCCCGCCGCGGTGCCGTCGGCGGTCGTCGGGGTCCAGGCATTCTTCTGCTCGACCTTGTCCATGGCCGTGCAGGTGCCGTGGTACAGGTAGTGGTAGTCGTCCTGGCACAGTTCGACCGCGTAGGTGTCGATGATGTCCTGGCCGGAGGTCGTCGCGCTCCAGGAGTAGTCCTGGCCGCGGCCGAGCTCGACGTACATGCTCAGGCCCGCGAAGGAGGCGCCGCGGGCGCTGATGCCCGGGCCCTGGATCTCCTGGAGCATGAGCAACTGCGGGGCGAAGTAGCCGGTCTGCGGTCCGAACACGGCGATGGGGTGACCGCGCCTGGTGTACTTGCCGCTGACCACCAGGGCGTTGGACATGCCGCGCTTGGCGGAGCTCAGTGCCGTCCTGGCCGCCGTGGCCGAGGCGCCGGTCGCGCGGGAGGTGGCGGCGCTGCCCGTACGGTCGTGGACCAGCGGTTCCCGGGTCACCGAGCCGGCGTCGGGCAGGGCCTCGCCCTGGGCGTCGTCGGGCTTGGTCGCGTACGGGAAGCTCTCGCCGTTGTGGACGGTGAGGACGGCCTCGGGGTCGTTGCGTTCGCGGAAGGACTCCCAGACCTTGGTGCCCTGCTCCACGCCGTACTTGGACTGGGCGGCGATCAGGGAGATCGCGTTGTTGACCTCGCCGCCACCGCCGGAGCCGAACAGCGAGCCGATGACGGAGGCCAGCGCCACCAGGTCGGTGATCTTGAAGTGGTCGATGGTGCCGGCGTTGGTGACGGAGTCCTTGTGGCCGGTCAGGACGTACTCGCCGGGGAAGTAACGGCCGCTGTCGGAGGCGTCGATGTAGGAGTTGACGCCGGCGAGGTAGGCGTTGGCGTCGGCAAGGGCCTGCTGGCCGCGCGCGCCGTTCTTCGCGACGGCGTTGTCGATCTGGGCCTGCAGGTCGGCCTCGGTGTACGGCGCGTTGCGGTAGAACTCCTGCTCCAGCCCCTGGTTGGACGCGGCGCCGCCCGCGAAGGAGGTCAGCCGGCCGCGGCCGACGTGCCGGAAGACGTCCATCAGCCACAGCCGGTCCTCAGCGGCTGCGTACCCGGCGCCGAACTCGGTCCCGTATCTGGTGGTACCGGTGATGTGCGGCACACCGGTCTTCTTGTCGCGGACGATCGTCACGTCGCTGCGGCCGGCCGGCTTCTCGGTGGAGGCGACCTGATCGGAGGGCACCCCGAACGAAGCGTCGTTGAAGAACGTATTGATGGTCGCGTCGGTGAGTGTCGAGTAGCCGGTGGCCAGGTTGGCGTAGGGGCCGAGCTGGTCCTCGGCATGGCTGGGCTGGGTGCCGAACGCCTGGTTGAGCAGGATCTGGGCGAGGGTGGCGTTGCCGTTCTCGCCCGGCGGCAGGATGTCGGAACACTGGCCGCCGCAGTAGTCGTTGGAGGCCGTGGCCGCGGTGGCGGTCGCCTGGGTCAGCGGGGACAGAAGACCGGCGATGAGGACGCATATCGATGCCGACTTCAGGAACCCGTGGAACCTGCGGGGAGTTCTCAGTCTGTGGAGGGTGGTGCGTGGGACGCGCCGTGCCATGGCAGCTCCTGGGGAACGGGGGTGGAGCGGGACGTTACCGCCGGTATCCCCGAGATTGAAGATGAACATGCGTCACTTTCTGGAGTCCCCTTCGGGTTTCTCCAGGCGGTCAACACGGGGCGCTTTATGGGAGGGCATCGGAAAACGTATGGAGCCGGATCGGGTGTCGATACGTCTACTCGTCGACGTCGGTACGACAACTCCGTACGACGACGCCGAAGTGACCGAAGTACAGGTGCAGATGTGACGGAGGTGCAGGGCGATGGCCGGTTTCCGGAGTCTGGCGAGACAGGTGCGCGATCCGCGGTGCGATCTGGCGCTTCGGCGCTATTCACTGCGCAAGTGCCTGGAGCGGTTCGCTCCTTACGGGCACAGGGCTACCTGGGACCATCTGTGCTCCCGGGCCGGGTTCGGTCCCGAGGACCGGTCCCCCGATCCTGCGCGGCTCGTGGCCGCGCTGGAGGAGTTGGAGGAGGCGCGGGCGGTCTGGCTCGCCTATGAGGCGGAGTTCGCCGAGCGCCGCAAGAAGGAGAAGCACGACGGGCTGCGCCGGCCGGGCAGCGTGGACGACTGGCACCGGCTGACCTGGGGCGGCTTCGGCGTCGCCTGGTGCGACGACCCTCGTGTCCACCCCGACGAGCCTCTCGCGGAGGTGCTGCGACGGCTGATCGCCGCCCTGGAGCGGGAACCGGGCTCGGCCTGCCCGGTGTGCGACGGGGAGCGCCTCTTCTGGAAGTACGGCCTGGACCACGAACCCTCGTCCGGTCCGGTCTGCGCGGACTGCGGAATCCTCGTCCCGCGGCCCGTGCTCACGCCCGAGGCGCTGGTGTACGCCAGGCGCGGGCGGCTGCTCGTGTCGGCCTGAACCAAGCGGGGGTGCGCCGGGGATGCCGCACCCCCTCCTGCTGACGGGCCGTTGTCAGTGGCGGCCGGCACCATCGAGACATGGTGCAGGTGTGTCTCAACGGGCGCCGCGGGGCCACCGACGGCGCGTGCGTACCGTTGTCTCCCCAGGCGCTGGCCGAGTCCGCGGCCGAGGCCGTCGCGGCCGGTGCCACGGAGGTCCACGTCCATCCCAGGACGCCGTGCGGGCAGGACAGCCTCTCCCCGCGCGTGGTCGCGGCGACCGTCGACGCGATACGGGCGCGGGTGCCGGTGCCGGTCGGTGTGACCACGGGCGCCTGGACCGCCCCCGACCCGGCGACCCGGCTGGACCGCGTGCGCGGCTGGTCGGTGCTGCCGGACTTCGCCTCCGTCAACTGGCACGAGCCGGGCGCGGAAGAGCTCGTCGAGCAGCTGATCACCATGGGGGTGGGGGTGGAGGCGGGCATCTGGTCCGGCACGGACGGGGCGGCCCGTTTCGCGGCCTCACCGCTCGGCCCCGAGGTGCTGCGGGTACTGGCCGAGGTGACGGACCCGGACCCGGACACCGCGGAGGCGACGGCACGGGCGCTGCTCGCCGAGCTCGACGGGGCCTTCGGCCGACCGGTGCTGCTGCACGGTGAGGAGGGCGGGACGTGGCCGGTGCTGCGGCTGGCGGGGCGGCTGGGGCTGGCGACGCGGACAGGCCTGGAGGACACGCTGTTCCTGCCCGATGGCCAACGGGCGTTCTCCAACGCCCAGTTGGTGGCGGAGGCGCTCCGGCCGGGACCCTGAACCGCCCGCAGCCACGCACGTGCGCCCGCGTCAGCGCCGGGGAGATTCCACCAGCAGCCGGGAACCCGCCCGCCGTTCACCGTACGCGTCGTCCGGGTTGGACAGCACGCACGCGCTGAAGGACAGGCAGCCGCAGCCGATGCAGTCGGTGAGGTGATCGCGCAGACGGTTCAGCTGCTTGATGCGCTCGTCGAGTTCCGAGCGCCAGGCCTCGGACAGGCGCGCCCAGTCCTCGCGGGTCGGAGTGCGCTCCTCGGGGAGTTCGGCGAGGGCCTCGCGGATCGTGGCCAGCGGGATGCCGACGCGCTGGGCAGCGCGCACGAAGGCGACGCGGCGCAGCGTGTCACGGGTGTAGCGGCGCTGGTTGCCCGGCGTGCGGCGGCTGCTGATGAGGCCCTTGGACTCGTAGAAGTGCAGGGCGGAGACGGAGGCGCCGCTGCGCGCGGACAACTGCCCGACGGTCAGCTCGTGGATCTTCTCGGGGATCTGGGGCACTCCTGTGAGCCTACCCACCCGGCCCCGCTCCCCCCTCGTTGACATCGGATCCGACACCGACCATGCTAAGCAGTCGCTTAGGCATATGGACCCGTGACTCCGTGACGTGAGAGGCCTGGACATGGCAGAACCGAGGATCTTCACCTCCGCCGACGACCTGAAGGCGGCCGTGGGCGAGCAGCTGGGTCACACCGACTGGCTGGAGATCGACCAGAAGCGGATCGATCTGTTCGCGGAGGCCACCGGCGACCACCAGTGGATCCACGTCGATCCGGAGAAGGCCGCCGCGGGCCCGTTCGGGACGACCATCGCGCACGGCTACCTCACCCTGTCGCTGGTGCCGCTCTTCGGCCCCCAGCTGATCAAGGTCGAGGGCATGAAGATGGGCGTCAACTACGGGACGAACAAGGTCCGCTTCCCCGCCCCCGTCCCGGTCGGCTCCCGGCTGCGCGCCACGGCGAAGATCACCGGCGTCGAGGACGTCACGGGCGGCGTCCAGGTCACCGTGGCCTTCACCGTGGAGCGCGAGGGTGGCGACAAGCCGGTCTGCGTCGCGGAGTCGGTGGCCCGCTACTACCTCTGAGCGCTCCTACTCGGCCCCGACCATCCGCAGCACGAGGTCGGCGTACAGGGCGCCGACCTCCTCGGGCGTGCGGGGGCCGTCCACGTTGAACCAGCGGGCGACATCGATGCACAGGGACAGCACCGCCAGGGTGGTGCCGTGGACGTCGAGGACGTGGAACTCGCCGGAGTTCACGCCGTCCTCGATGATCCCGCGCACCTCCGCGTCGACCTGGCGGCGCAACGCGAGGATCTGGGCGCGGGCCTCCGGGCCGAGCGCGTCCAGTTCGTACTGCACGACCCGGGCGGTCGTCCGCCGCCCGGCGTGCCAGCGGACGAAGGAGCCGACGGCGCCGGCGAGCCGTTCCGTGGCGCTGCCCTCGCGCCGGGCCGCCGTCCGCAGGATCTCCAGGGCCTTGTCGTGGCCGATCCGGCTGATCCGGTGGAGCAGCTCTTCCTTGGTCTTGTAGTGGATGTAGAGCGCGGCCGGGCTCATGCCCGCGCGGCCCGCGATGTCGCGGGTCGTCGTCGCGTGGTAGCCGCGCTCGGCGAAGGCTTCCACGGCGGCCACGAGCAGTCGCCGGGCCGCGTCAGGGGTGACCTCTTCCCACGGCTCGATCTCGCCGCCGGTCGTCTCCTCCGCCGTACTCATCGCTCGCTCGCCCCTCTCGGTACAGGAACTCCACCATACCGCCGAAGCTGAGCGAGCGCTTAGTGTGCCCGCTCAGACCTTTTCGAAGGGGTCGTGCTCGGCAAGGAGCTTCTCCAGCCGCGCCTGGTCCACCCGGCTGACGATCTGCCCCGCCTCCTGCCGGTCCCGGATCACCTTGGCGAGCGTGAACGCCGAGGTGACGAGGTGCAGGACGGCGATGCCGACGAAACCCCGCACCCGGGCGTCGGCGTCGAGCCTGACGATACCGACGGCGGTCGCCGCCGTGGCGATGGAGAAGGACGCGACGGCCTGGCCGTAGAAGGCGGCCGTGCTCTGCTGCTTGACCGGTGTGTCACTCGTGGGACAAGCCTGGGCGGATGTGGCCCGCTCACATCCGCCCGCATACTCGGACACGTACTCGGGGATACGCGCTCAGAACGCCGAAACGCCGGTCAGCGCCCGCCCGATGAGCAGCTTCTGTATCTGGCTGGTGCCCTCGTAGAGGGTCATCACGCGGGCGTCGCGCAGCAGTTTCCCGGCCGGGTACTCGTCGATGTAGCCGTAGCCGCCGAAGACCTGGAGGGCGTTGTTCGCGGCGCGGACGGCCGCCTCGGAGGCGAAGAGCTTGGCCTTGGAGGACTCCACGGCGAAGGGCAGCCCGCGGTCGATGAGGTCGGCGACCCGCCAGGTCAGCAGCCGGGCCGCGTCCACGTCGACGGCGATGTCGCTGATCAGTTCCTGGACGAGCTGGTGGTGCGCGATGGTCCTGCCGAACTGCTCGCGTTCCCCGGCGTGGCGGACCGCCGCGTCCAGCGCGGCCTGGGCGATGCCGACGCAGCCCGCCGCGACCGACATCCGGCCCTTGGCGAGCGCGGACATGGCCACGGAGAAGCCCTTGCCCTCCTCGCCCAGCATCGCCGAGACGGGGACACGGACGCCGTCGAGGACCAGCTCGGCGGTGGCCTGGCCGCGCAGGCCGAGCTTGCCGTGGACGGCACGCCGGGTGAGGCCGGGGGTGTCGGCCGGCACGAGGAAGGCGGAGACGCCCCTGTGGCCGGGGGCGTCCGTGGAGCGGGCGAAGAGCAGGACGACGTCGGCCCAGGTGCCGTTCGTGATGAACATCTTGGTGCCGTTGATGACGTAGTCGTCGCCGTCGCGGACCGCGCGGGTGGTGAGGTTGCCCGCGTCGGACCCGGTGCCCGGTTCGGTCAGGCCGAAGCAGCCGACGTACTCGCCCGAGGTGAGCCCCGGCAGCCAGCGCCGCTTCTGCTCCTCGCTCCCCCAGGCCGCGACGGTCTTGGCGACCAGGCCGAGGGAGACGGACACGATCCCGCGCACCGAGGAGTCACCGCGCCCCAGCTCCTCCGTGACCAGGCAGTACGCGAGGTGGTCGCCGCCGGAGCCGCCGTACTCCTCGTCGATGGTCAGCCCGAGGAAGCCGACCTCGCCGAGCTTCTTCACGATGCCCCGGTCGACCTCCTCGGCGCGGTCCCACGCGACGACGTGCGGGGCGATCTCGCGGTCCACGAAGTCCCGGGCCAGCCGCCGCACAGCGGTCTGCTCCTCGCTGAGCTCCAGGTTCACGACGAGATCACCCCACAGAAGACGTACCTTGAAAGCCGTACATTTAAATTAGCACTGCTAGTTTCTGTTCGCAGCCCTACTATGTGCGCCATGGCCCGACCGCGCAAGCCCCTCCTCAGTACCGACCGGATCGTCGCGACGGCACGGGAACTCGTGGACGCGGAGGGCCTCGCGGCCGTCTCCACCCGCCGGCTCGCCGCCGAGCTGGGCGTGAGCGGTCCCTCGCTCTACAACCACTTCCGCACCAAGGACGAGATCCTGGAGGCGGTCGCCGACTCGGTGAGCGCGCAGGTCGACCTGTCGATGTTCGAGGACGGCCGGGACTGGCGGACCGCGCTGCACGACTGGGCCGTCTCCTACCGGGCCGCCCTGCGCGACCACCCGAACATCGTCCCGGTCCTGGCCCGCGGCCCCGGCCGCCGCCCGGCCGCGCTCCGCCTGGCCGACGCCGTCTACGGCGCGATGGTCGACGCGGGCTGGCCGCCGGCGCAGGCGACCTCCATCGGCGCGCTGATGCGGTACTTCATCATGGGCTCCGCGCTCGGCTCCTTCGCCGGCGGCTTCGTGGGTGACGCGAGCGCGTACGACCCCGCGGACTATCCCCACCTCGGCCAGGCCCACCTGCTCGCCGACCAGCAGGAGAAGATCGACGAGCGCGCCTTCGAGACGGGGCTGACGGCACTGCTGGACGGGCTGGTGCGGCAGTACGAGCAGGTCGGACAGACGGCGCAGGACAGGTCCTGAAGACTCTTCGGCGCCCGCCGAAGTGTCCGTGCCGCACCCTGGGGTGCATGACCACCAGGGACCCCCGGGCACCGGGGCTCGATGCTCTACCTGGGCGTCTTCCCGACCGCCCTCGCCTTCACCACCTGGGCGTACGCCCTCGCCCGTACGACCGCCGGCCGCATGGGCGCGACCACGTACGCCGTGCCCGCGCTGGTCGTGCTGATGTCCTGGGCGGCGCTCGGTGAGGTGCCGGGGCCGCTGACGCTGGCGGGCGGGGTGCTGTGCCTGGCGGGTGTGGCGGTGTCCCGGTCCCGGGCGCGGACGGCCCGGGTCGCGGCTGCCGAGCCGGCGCCGCGGCCCGAGCGGGTGTCCTGAGCGTCAGAACACCACCAGCGCCCGGCCGCCCTTGCCCGCCAGCATGTTCTCGAAGGCGGCCGGGATGCCGTCGAGGGCGATCCGTTCGGTCACCAGCGCGCCGAGGTCCAGGCGGCCCGCCCGTACGTGCTCGGCGAGTACGGGCAGGTCGCGGGCCGGGTCGGAGTTGCCGTAGACGCAGCCGGACAGGGTGCGGCCCCAGTGGAAGATCTCCAGGGCGTTGAAGGTGACCCGCTCGTCCTTGCCGCCGATGCCGACCACCGTCGTACGTCCGCCACGGCGGGTGGACTCCCAGGCGGCGCGGATGCTGACCGCACGCCCCACGCACTCCACCGAGACGTCGACGCCCTGCTTGCCGGTGAGCGCGCGGATCTCGCCGGGGGTGTTCTCGGAGGCGAGGACGTAGTCGGTGGCGCCGGCGCCGCGGGCCAGTTCCTCCTTCTGAGGGGAGACGTCGACGGCGATGATCCGCGCGGCCCCGGCGATCCGGGCAGCCTGGAGCGTGGCGAGGCCGACGCCGCCCACGCCGAACACCGCGACGGTCTCGCCCGGCTGGACCCGCGCGGAGTGGTGGACGGCGCCGTAGCCGGTGAGGACGGCGCAGCCGAGGAGGGCTGCGTCGGTGAGCGGGACGCCGTCCGGGAGGGGCAGCACGCAGGACGCGGAGACCACCGTCTCCTCGGCGAACGCGGCGACGTTCAGGCCGGGGTGGAGGTCGGTGCCGTCGACGGTCCGGGCGTAGACGTCGGCGGCGCCGTTCAGGGCGTTGGCGCACAGCCAGACCTCGCCCAGCGTGCAGGCGTGACAACGTCCGCAGGACGGCGCCCAGTTGAGGACGACGGCGGCCCCGGGCGAGATGTGCGTGACGCCCTCGCCGACGGCGACGACCGTGCCCGCGCCCTCGTGGCCGAGGACCGCCGGGACCGGCACCCGCATGGTGCCCTTGGACAGGGACAGGTCGGAGTGGCAGACCCCGGCGGCGGCGAGGCGCACCCGGACCTGGCCGGGGCCCGGGTCCGGCAGATCGATGCCGGTGATCTCCAGCGGGGCACCGACGGTGGGCAGAACGGCGGCACGTACGGCCATGAGGTGGGACTCCCTTAGAACTGGAGGGACTTGGTCTGGAGGTACTCGGCGAGTCCGTGCGCGCCGAGTTCGCGCCCGACTCCGGACTGCTTGTAACCGCCGAAGGGGGCGAGGGGGTTGAAGCGGCCGCCGTTGATGTCGACCTGGCCGGTGTCCATGCGGCGGGCGAAGGCCACCGCCTCGGCCTCGTCGCCCGCCCAGACGGCGCCCGCGAGGCCGTAGACCGTGCCGTTGGCGATGCGCAGGGCGTCCTCCTCGTCCTCGTACCGCAGGACCGTGAGGACCGGGCCGAAGATCTCCTCCTGGGCGATCGTCATCTCCGGGGTGACGTCCGCGAAGACGGTGGGGCTGACGTAGTAGCCCTTCGCGCGGGGCGATTCGGGGCCGCCGGCCACCAGGCGGGCCCCCTCGGCGACGCCCTTCTCGATGTAACCGCGCACCCGGTCGCGCTGCTTTGCGTTGACCACCGGGCCGATGCGGTCGCCGTACTTGGCGGCGGCGGCCGTGGCCAGTTCCACGGCCTCGTCGTACCGGTCGGTGTGCACCAGCATGCGGGTCCAGGCGCTGCACGTCTGGCCGGAGTTGGTCATGACGTTGGCGACGCCGACGTTGACCGCCTTGGCGAGGTCGGCGCTCGGCAGGATCACGTTGGCGGACTTGCCGCCGAGTTCGAGGGCGACCTTCTTCAGGGCGCCGCCCGCGATCGTGCCGATCCGCCTGCCGACGGCGGTGGAGCCGGTGAAGGAGACCAGATCGACGTCCGGGTGCTCGGCGAGGGCCTGGCCGGCGACCGGGCCGAGGCCGGTGACGAGGTTGAAGACCCCGGCGGGTACGCCCGCCTCGTGCACGGCCTCGGCGAAGAGCTGGGCGGTGAGCGGGGTGTCCTCGGCCGGCTTCAGGACGATCGTGCAGCCCGCGGCCAGCGCCGGGGCGACCTTGGCGACGATCTGGTGCAGGGGGTAGTTCCAGGGGGTGATCGCGCCGACCACGCCGATCGCTTCGAGGTGGACGACCGAGTTGCCGGCCTTCTCCTCGAAGGCGTGGGTGGCGGCCAGCTCGGCGTACGAGCCGGCGACCGCGATCGGCACGGCGGCGTGCACGGTCTGGGACAGCTTCAGGGGTGCGCCCAGTTCCGCGGTGATCGTCTCGGCGATCTCCTCCCGGCGGGCCACGAGCACGTCCCGCAGCGCGGCCAGGCGGGCGGCCCGCTCGGCCGGGGGCGTCGCGGCCCAGGCCGGGAGGGCGGCGCGGGCGGCGCGCACGGCGGTGTCGACGTCCTCGGCGGTACCGGCCGGGACCTGGCCGATGACCTGCTCGTCGGCGGGGTTCACGACATCGATCAGGTCCTTGCCGGCGGCGGGGCGCCAGGCGCCGTCGATGTACAGGCCGTCGTGTGGCTTCATGATGCTTCCTCCCGGCGGGGGCGTGTCGTCCGGCTCACAAACTAGCGGCGATAGTTTTTGCGCGCCAGCGTGCCCCTTGGAGGCCTACTCTTCCAGGTCCGGCAGCCGGGCCGGGGACGGGCAGATGCGGTCGCCGTGCTGGTCGAAGACGAAGAGGTGGGCGAGGTCGACGAGGAGGGGGATCTGCATGCCGTGCCGGAGCCGGAGGTCGGGGGTGGTGCGCACCACCAGGTCGCCGGGCAGGCGGCCCTCCGGCGGAGCCGGGTCCGGGTCCGCGTCGGCCGGGTGTTCGAGGACCACGACCGGGCCGGCGCGCAGCGAGCCCGCCCGTTCCCTGAGCCGGTCCAGGACGCCGGGACCCTCGCGGCGGCGCCGGGAGGGGCGGGCGACCGGGCGCGGCGCCTCCAGGTCCGGTACGACGGCGGGCCGCGAGCCGGTGTCGAAGTGGACCAGCATCTCGTGCCCCTGGAACTCCACGTGCCGCACCAGACCGGTGAGCGGCACCTCTCCGGGGCGGGCGGCACCGTGCCTGGCGATGCGGACCGCTTCCGAGCGCAGGCCGACGATCACCTCCCGGCCCTGCTGCACGCGCAGCAGGCGGTGGTCGACGCAGAGGGGTTCGGGCAGGGGCAGTGCCTGCTTGCCGAGGCTGATGGTCATCGCGCCGTCCAGCGGGGCGCGTACGACACCGCGTACCAGGTTGATGCGCGGCGTGCCGATGAAGGCGGCGACGAAGACGTTGCGGGGCAGTGCGTACACCTCGCGCGGGGTGCCGACCTGCTGGAGCAGACCGCCGCGCAGCACGGCGACCCGGTCGCCGAGCGACATGGCCTCGGCCTGGTCGTGCGTGACGTACACCGTGGTGACGCCCAACTCCCTGGTCAGCTGGGATATTTCGGCGCGCAGGTGGTTGCGCAGCTTGGCGTCGAGGTTGGAGAGGGGCTCGTCCATCAGGAAGGCGGAGGGGTGGCGGGCGATGGCCCTTCCCATGGCGACCCGCTGGCGTTCGCCGCCGGAGAGCTGACTGGGGAAGCGGTCGAGGACGTCCTCGATGCCGAGCATCCGGGCGGTGGCGTCCACGCGGCTGCGGGGGTCCGCGCCGGGGGTCTCGATGCGCAGCGGGAAGCCGATGTTGTCGCGGCTGGTCATGTTCGGGTACAGGGCGAAGTTCTGGAAGACCATCGCGATGTCCCGGCCGGACGGGGGGAGGTCGTTGGCGCACTCGCCGTCGAGGAGCAGCTCGCCCTCGTCGATCTCCTCCAGCCCGGCGATCATTCTCAGCACAGTGGACTTTCCGCAGCCGGACGGCCCGAGCAGCACAAGGAACTCCCCCGGCGCGATGTCCAGCGACAGCCGGTCCACCACGCGGACGCCTCGCGCGTAGGCCTTGCTCACGTCGTGCAGAGAGATGGCGCGTGTCATGACAGCTGCCCCCGGGGGCGATCCGGAGCCTCGTGCGGGTCGTACGGGGCCTGTGAGTCACGGAAGTTAACGGAATGTGCCCGCCGGGGGGAAGAGATCGGGCGGGATCGGGAGGTCCGGTCCGGCACGTGAGAAAGCGGACGGCGGGCTTCAGGGGTGGGGGCCGTGCGGGGGCGGGCCGACTTCGCGCGGTGCCGGGCGGCTGCCGATGGGCGACACGGGCGGCGAGCCGGGGAGGGCGCCTGCGGGGCGGCGCCAAGCGCCGGCCGCGAGCCGTGCCGGAGGCCGTCGCGCTGCTGCGCGAGCGCCGGCCGCCCCTGTACGGGCGCCCCCGAGGTGCGCACGGCACACCCGCCGGTGCGGCCCCCGGCCCCCTCAGCGCGTCGCCGTCAGATGGGCGAAGACGACCACGTTGCTGGTGTAGCCCGTTCTGCGGTTGAAGAGGCCACCGCAGGTGAGAACGCGGAGTTCCGGGCGGCGGCTTGGGCCGTACACCTCCTTGTCGGGGAAGCCGGCCTTGTCGAAGACGCGGACGCGGTCCACGGTGTAGACGGCGGTGCGGCCGTCGGCGCGGCGGGCCTCGATGCGGCTGCCGTCGGGGATCTGCGCGAGGGCCGAGAAGACCGCGGGGCCGGTCCTGGTGTCGCGGTGGCCGACGGCGACGGCCGTGCCCGTCTCACCCGGGGTGGGGCCGTCCTGGTACCAGCCGACGAGGTTGGGCTTGTCGAGCGGTGGTGTCTCCAGTTGGTGGTCGGGGCCGAGCCGTACCCCGACGATCGGCGCGTCGACTTCCAGGGACGGGACCCGCAGGGTGGTCGCCGGGGACCGGGGGAGCGGCCGGGGCGGGGGCGCCGGGCGCGCCTGTGCGGCGCGCCCGGCACCCGGCCCTCCGGCCGGCTCCTCGTGCCCGCCGCACCGGACCACCGTCACCATGACGGTCACGAGCACGGCCGTCCTGACGAGGCGGTACGCGCGGGTCCGGTGCCAGGGCCTGCGTCTGCGCCTACGCGGCACCATGGGGGCGCCGGCGGATCAGGCGCAAGTACACGGCTCCGCTGACCACGACCAGCCCCACGGCCGCGGCCGCGGTCAGCGGGGTGTACGCCCCCGCCGTGTCGGCGAGACCGCCACCGCCCGCGTGGACGCCGCCCCTCGGGCCGTTGCCCTCGTGCCCGATGACACCGGCCTCCTGGCCGTGTTCCTCGGTGCCGTGGTCCTCGGTACCGTTGTGGTCCTCGGTACCGTTGTGGTCCTCGATACGGCCCGGGTCCCCCGGCGACCCGGGCCGCCCGGGCTCCTGCCTGTCGTGGCAGTCGACGCGGAAGATCTTCTCCCTGGGCGTGGCGCCCGCGGTCCACGTGAGCCGGTACTGCCCGTCGGCCAGCCCCATCGGGTCGGTGTGCCCGGCGCCGGAGCCGGGCCCGAGCGCGATGGTGCCGGTCACGGTGGCACTGGTGGGCAGCGGCGGCTGCGCCTGGATGGTGTAGGCGACGCTCGGCAGCGAGTCGAAGTTGACGGCGTCGAGATAGAACCTGCAGACCACGGGGTCGTCCTTCGAGACTCCGAAGGGCACACCCACCCGGTGGATCCTGATGTCGCCCGCTTCGCCCTGGGCCACGGCAGTCGGCGCGGCCAGCCAGGTGGCCCCCGCCGCGGTGAGGACCGTGAGGGCCGTGGCGCCGAGCCGGGTGCCGACGGCAGGTGGGAGTGTCAAGGTGGGCATGCGCATTCCTCCGAGTCAGACGATTTTCATACAAATCGCTCTTCCACTTGACTCTCTCTCACATCCGCCCTCCGCCTCGCGGCATCGGCGTCCGACGCGCCGTCAGATATCGCCCGACCGGCGCAACGGAGGCTCCGTCCCACGCTCCCGAACGGCAGGCTCCTCGCTCTCCGGCACCCGCACCGGGGCCCCGGCGCGCACGGCGCTGCCCGCCGAGAGCAGCAACAGCGCCCCGAGCATCACGAACGGCGCCGCCACACCCGCGATCCCGGCGACCAGGCCCGCGGCGGCCGGCGCGGCGACCTGGCCGAGGCGGTTGCCGGTCAGCCGCAGGGCGAGGGCCGTCGAACGGGCGTCGTCGGGAGCGGCCGGCACGACCGTCGTCATCGACAGCGGCTGCCCGACGCCCCGACAGAAGCCGAGCGCCGCGAGCATCAGGCCGAGCGCCCGCACCGGCACCGGCAGCGCGACGCCCGCGCACAGCACGGCCGCCGGCAGACAGGTCACGGTGAGCAGCGGGGACGGCCGAGCAGCCGCAGCAGCGGGGTGAGGACGAGCCGGCAGGCGATGGTGGCCCCGGCGCGCAGACTCAGCAGCACGCCGATCACCGACGGCGCGATGCCCCGGTACTCGCCGACCACGTGCAGATAGGCGGTGAGGATGTCGGTGGCCGACAGCACGGAGAGGCTGATGAGCATGCCCGCGGGCACGCCCCGGGCGCGCAGGATACGGTCGGCGGGGACGCGCTTGCCTTGTCCGGTACGGGACTTGACCGCCGTACGGTCCCCAATGCGCCACAGCGACGTGAAGGCGGCCGCCGCTCCCGCGCCCGCCACCACGAGTGCCGGCGCGCTGGAGTCCGCCGTGTCCGGGCCCCCGGTCAAGGCGCCCGCGGCGATGGGGCCGATCAGCCGGCCGATGCGCGGGGCCGATCGTGAAGTGGCCGAAGTCGCGGTCCTGTTGGTGCGGGGCGGACTGACGGGCGACGAGGGACTGGGCGCCGGTCACGAAACAGAGATGGCCGAGGCCCATCACCCCGCTCCACAGGGCCACAACCCACAGGGAGCCCGTGAGGCCGCTGAGGGCGCAGCCGCCGGATATCAGAACCACGCCGACCGGCAGCAGGGGCGCGCAGCGGCCGTGGTCGGTGCGGCGGCGAAGAGCGGCAGCAGCGCGCAGACGCTTGCGATCACACCGACCGCGCGCTTCTCCGCGCCCAGCGCGAGGGCCCGGTAGGAGACGGCGGGCCGGGCCATCGACACCGCCCCCTGCGCGAAGTCGGAGGCGATGACGAGGCGGAGCAGCCGGCCGCGGTTCCCACCGGGCCCCATGGTGGAGTCCTCCTGGTTGTCGTTCCTGGAAGGCCGGCAGGTCAGATGGTGCCGAACAGGATTCCCGCGACGAGTACCACCAGCGAGGTCAGGGCCGCCCACTTCACCACGAACCTCGTGTGGTCGCCGAACTCGACCTTGGCCATGCCGACCAGGACGTACACGGCCGGGACGAGCGGGCTCGACATGTGCAGCGGCTGGCCGACGAGGGAGGCGCGGGCGATCTCCAGGGAGGAGACGCCGTGCGCGTGGCCGGCTTCGGCGAGCACCGGGAGGATGCCGAAGTAGAAGCCGTCGTTCGACATGAAGTACGTGAGCGGGATGCTCAGCACGCCGGTGACGAAGGCCAGGTGCGGGCCCATGCCGTCGGGGATGTTGTGCACCAGCCACTTGGCCATGTGGTCGACCATGCCGGTGCCCTGCAGGACGCCGGTGAAGACGGCGGCGGCGAAGACCATGCCGGCGACGTTGAGGACGTTCTCGGCGTGCGCGCCGAGGCGGGCCTTCTGGTCGGGCATGTGCGGGAAGTTGGCGGTGAGCGCGAGCGCGGCGCCGAGCAGGAACAGCACCGGGATCGGCAGCCACTCCATGATCATGGCGGTGAGCAGGGTGACCGTGAGGAGCGCGTTGAACCAGTACAGCCCGGGGCGCAGGGTGGGCCGGTTCGGGTCCAGGCCCTGCAGGCCCTCCTCGGGCTCGTCGCCGGCCGGCGGGACGTCGGCGCCCGAGCCCGCGGTGCGGGCGGCACCCTTGCCGGAACCGGTGGCGGTGCCGGTGCCGGAACCGGCGCCCACGAGGACCGCCTCGGTCTCCTTCTCCTCCACCAGCACCTCGTCCAGCGTCAGCACGCCGAGACGGCTGCGCTCGCGGCGGCCGAGGACGTACGAGAGCGCGAAGACGAACAGCAGGCCCACGGCGAGGGCCGGGATCATCGGCACGAAGATGTCGCTGGCGTCCAGCTTCAGCGCGGTGGCGGCGCGGGCGGTCGGGCCGCCCCAGGGCAGCGTGTTCATCACGCCGTTGGCCATGGCGGCCACGCCGGTCATCACGACCAGGCTCATCTTCAGGCGCTTGTACAGCGGGTACATCGCCGAGACGGTGATCATGAAGGTGGTCGAGCCGTCGCCGTCGAGGGAGACGATCGCGGCGAGGACCGCCGTACCGACGACGATGCGCAGCGGGTCGGCCTTGCAGAACTTCAGGATGCCCCGAACGATCGGGTCGAAGAGGCCGACGTCGATCATCACACCGAAGTAGACGATCGCGAACATGAGCATCGCCGCGGTGGGGGCGAGGCTGGTGACGCCGTCGAGGACGTAGTCGCCGAGCTTGGCGCCCTTGCCGACGAACACGCAGAACAGCGCGGGAATCAGCACGAGCGCCGCGATCGGCGACATCTTCTTCAGCATGATCAGGACCAGGAAGGTCGCGATCATGGCGAAGCCGAGGATGGTCAGCATGAGTGGATACCTAACGTTCGCCCTTGAACATCCCACCGGGCAGGCGGTGCGATGACGTTAGGTCCGCTCAAACGGCGTTAACAAGACGTTGACGTGCGAGCAATAAGAGCAAAACTCCAGGTCACAGCTTTGCTCAGGTCACGGGGGTGAGCTTTTCGGTCACGGCGGCGACCTCGACGGGCACCCCGTTGAGGACCGCGTTGCCCGACAGCGGGTCGAGCAGGCTGCCGTCGAGGAGCTGGTTGACGTTGACGCCGGGGTCGGTGGCGGCGTGGCTGAGGCGGGTGCCGGGCCGGTCGTGGCCCCAGCCGTGCGGCAGGCTCACCACGCCCGGGCGCACGCCGTCCGTGACCTCGGCCGGGGCGGTCACCTCTCCCCCGGCGCCCTTGACGCGTACGGCCGCCCCGTCGCGCACGCCGAGGCGTTCCGCGTCCTCGGGGTGGATGTGCACGGTGCAGCGGTTGGTGCCGCCGGTGAGGGCCGGCACGTTGTGCATCCAGCTGTTGTTGGAGCGCAGATGGCGGCGGCCGACCAGGACGAGCCCGTCGGCGCGCTCGCGCAGGGCCTCGCGCAGACGCGGCAGGTCGTCGGCGAGGGGCTGGGGCAGCAGCTCGATCTTGCCGCTGGTGGTCTTCAGGGGCTGCGGCAGGCGCGGGCGGAGCGGGCCGAGGTCGATGCCGTGCGGATGGTCGAGGAGCCGGGCCAGGCTGAGCCCGTCCGGCCGTACGCCGAAGCCGTCGCCGTAGGGCCCGAGTCGCAGCATCATGTCCAGCCGCCGCTCGGGGCCGCTCACGCCGGTGAGCTGTGCCGCGAGTTCCTTCGGGTCGCGGCCGTGCACCGGGGAGTGCGGGTCCTGGACCGCCTTGCCGAGGGTCTGGTCGATCACCATGGCGTCGACGGCCGCCGGGTCGGCGCCGTGCATGCCGGTCGCGGCGAGGATCAGCCGGGCCAGGATCTCGGTCTCGGCCATCCGGCCGGGCTCCAGGGGAACGGCGGGGCGGGTGTAGCGGACCTGGTTGCGTACGGCGAGGGCGTTGAAGGCGAAGTCGTGGTGCGGGCTCTGCGAGGGCGGCGGCGGGGGCAGTACGACATGGGCGTGGCGCGAGGTCTCGTTCAGGTACGGGTCGACGCTGACCATGAAGTCCAGGGAGTCCAGGGCCTTGTCGAGCCGGTCGCCGTCGGGCGCGGACAGCACGGGGTTGGCGGCGACGGCGATGAGGGCACGGATCGGCTCGCCCTCCTCGGTCACGGTGTCGATCTCCTCGGCGAGCGCGGAGAGCGGCAACTCGCCCTTGGCCTCGGGGTGTCGGCGCACGCGGGAGTGCCAGCGCCCGAGCGCGAAGCCCCGGCCGGGTCCGGCGGGGCGGGGCGTCTTGTCCGTCGCCGCATGCGGGAAGAGGGCGCCGCCGGGGCTGTCCAGGTTGCCGGTGAGGATGTTGAGGACGTCCACGAGCCAGCTGGCGAGGGTGCCGTGCGGGACGGTGCAGCTGCCGATGCGGCCGTAGACGGCGGCGGTGGGGGCGGCGGCGAGTTCGCGGGCGAGGGTACGGATATCGGCGGCCTCGACGTCACAGGCGCCGGCGACGGCTTCGGGAGTGAAGTCCCTCATGGCCTCGCGGAGTTCGGGTACTCCCTGGAGATGGGGCGCGAGGTCCTTGAGGTCGGCGAGGCCTTCCTCGAACAGGACGTGGGCCATGGCCGCGAGCAGCAGGGCGTCGGTGCCGGGGCGGATCGCGATGTGCCGGTCGGCCAGCTTGGCGGTGCGGGTGCGGCGCGGGTCGATGACGGTGAGGGTGCCGCCGCGGGCCTTGAGCGCCCTGAGCTTGCCGGGGAAGTCGGGGGCGGTGCACAGACTCCCGTTGGACTCCAGCGGGTTGGCGCCGATCAGCAGCAGGTGGTCGGTGTGGTCGAGGTCCGGTACGGGGATCGCGCCCGCGTCCCCGAACAACAGCCCGCTGGAGACGTGCTTGGGCATCTGGTCGACCGTGGAGGCGGTGAACAGGCTGCGGGTGCGCAGGGCGCCGAGCAGGACCGGCGGGTAGAGCGCGCCGGCCATGGTGTGCACGGTGGGGTTGCCGAGGACCACGCCGACGGAGTCCGCCCCGTACCGCTCGACGACGGGGCGGATCCCCGCGGCGACGGCGTCGAAGGCCTCCTCCCAGCTCGCCTCGCGCAGCTCGCCGTCCCGGCGGACGAGCGGCGTCCGCAGCCGGTCGGGGTCACCGTCGACGGCGCCGAAGGAAGCGCCCTTGGGGCAGATGAACCCCTTGCTGAACACGTCGTCGCGGTCACCGCGGGCACCGGTGACACGGGCGCCCTCGATCGTGAGGGTCAGCCCGCAGGTGGCCTCGCACAAGGGGCAGATTCGCAGGGCGGTGCGGGACAAGGGTCCTCCTGGTGGGCTGGCGGCGGCGCTGACGCCTCGACTGCGCCGAGCATACCGACCGGTATGCCCAATGGGGAGGCCTCGGCTACGGGAGCCGCCCGGCGGCAGCGACTCGACCCGGGGGCCCGGCTCGGAAAGGTCCCGACCGCGGAGGGCCGCGCACCCGGCAGCGACGGGCCCCGCTCAGGGCGGCCCGGCCCAAGGAGCCCCACCCGGGAAACCGCCCGCCGACGACCCGGCCCGGATACCACCCACCCAGGCGGCAGCCCCGCCCGAGGACGCCCGGAACGCCCCGACCGCGAGCCCCCGACCGGGAAAAACCCGGCCCAGCACCCCAGCCCGGCAGACACCCGACGGACAGGCCTCCAACGGACAGGCCGGCCGGGAAGGTCCCGGCCGCGGAAGCCGCGCGCCCGGGAGTGACAAGCCCCCGTCGGTTCGGCTCAGTCCAGCACCCGTGCCAAATACGCCCGCAGCAGCTCCCGCGTCTCCGCGATGATCGCCTCGTCCCCCTCCGGGTCCACCCGGAAGGCGAGCTGGACCAGGGTGTCGGAGGCCTCCACGGCGACCAGGAAGGTGCGGCGCAGGGCCTCGTCGGGGTCGCGGCCGAGGTAGCCGGAGAGGAGGTCGGTGAGGCGGTCGGCGACCCGGTGGTTGGGCTCGGAGTGGCGGGCGCCGACCGGGATCTGGTTGCCGAAGTCGATCAGGGAGAACCCGGGCGCGGTCCGCTTCATGGCCAGGTACTCGTCCAGGACGGCGTCCACGGCCGCCCGCCAGTCGCCCCGCCGCGCGACCTTCAGGCGCTCGGTGACCTGCTCGGCGTACCGCTCGAGGTTGCGTTGCGCGAGCGCGTCGGCCATCTGCCGCTTGTTGCCGAAGAATCGGTAGACCGAGCCGATGGGCACGCCGGCGCGCAGCGCCACGGCCCGGGTGCTCAGGGCGTCGTAGCCGACCTCGTCGAGGAGGTCGGCGCAGGCGTCGAGGATCCTGGTCAGCCGTTCGGCGCTGCGCCGCTGCACGGGCGCACGGCGGAGCGGGGTCGCGTGGGACACGGGTTTCATGATGCCTTTCCGCCGGGGGCCGGGGAACCTCGCCCCCCAGTACGGAGACGGGTGGCCGATGCACTCATCTCGCCCGGGTCATCCCACCGTCGGTGTGGTGCTCGTCACATCTCCGGGGCTCGCGGCCGGCGTCGGCGCCGGCGCCGTCTCCGCCCCGGACGCCGTGATGTCCGCGGTGCTCTCGACCGGCTTGCCGTGCACCGCCCACACCGTGCCGTCGTCGGCGTACAGGCGGGCGGTGACGTGGTGGGTGCCGTGCGGGACGAGGCGGGCGGCGAGCCGGTATTCGGGGGCTCGCAGCCGGGTGACCTGGCCGCCGTCGACGAAGAGGCAGGCCAGCCCCCGCCCGGCGACCGCCTCCCGCTGCGCGCCCGGCGCCGAGAAGCGGAAGTTGTGCACGGTCAGCCGCACGTCCCAGCTGCCGCCGGCGTCGGGCGTCACCTCGACGTCGACATCGGGGGCCCTGTCCTTGCCGACCTCACGGTAGTGCCGTCCTTCCCGGTCCGTTTCGTCGAGCAGCCGCCCCACTGGTGAGGGCGACTCCCCGTCCTTCCGCCCGTGCGCCTCGCCGGTAGCGCAACCCGCCGGTCCTAGCAGCAGCGGGAGGCCTACCACGAGCGCGGCGAGCAGTCCGCGCGTCCACGACATGCCGGGACTGTAGAACACCACGCCGCCGGCCCGGATCCGCCTCAAGTCTGGTTCCCGCCGTACGGCCCAGGGAGGAGGCCCGTCCCTCTTGCGTCCGCGAAAACGCAATCCTACGGTGTTGCATAGGAATCGGGTTCGCAAGGGAGCGATCATGAGCGGGGACGCGCGGAAGACCGCGGAGGGACTGGCCTACCTGTCCGGATTCGGCAACGAGCACGCCTCGGAGGCGGTGCCCGGCGCCCTGCCCGAGGGCCGCAACTCACCGCAGCGCGCGCCGCTCGGCCTGTACGCGGAGCAGCTCAGCGGTACGGCGTTCACCGAGCCCAGGGCGCACAACCGCCGCTCCTGGCTGTACCGCGTCCGCCCCTCGGCCGCCCACCCGGCGTTCACGCGGACCGACAACGGCGCGATCCGCACCGCGCCCTTCACGGAGACGGTCCCCGACCCCAACCGGCTGCGCTGGAACCCGTTGCCCGAACCGCCGGCCGGGACGGACTTCCTCGCGGGCCTGTGGACCCTGGGCGGCAACGGCGACGCCACCCAGCGCACCGGCATGGCCGTGCACCTCTATCACGCCAACTCCTCGATGGACCGGGTCTTCAGCGACGCCGACGGGGAGCTGCTGATCGTGCCGGAGCGCGGCGGGCTGCTGCTGCGCACGGAGTTCGGGCTGCTGCATGTGGAGCCGGGACATGTGGCGTTGGTGCCGCGCGGGGTGCGCTTCCGGGTGGAGCTCCTCGACACCGCGTCGCACGGTGGGCAGAGCCCGACGGCCCGGGGTTATGTGTGCGAGAACTACGGCGCCCCCTTCCGCCTCCCCGACCTCGGCCCCATCGGCGCCAACGGCCTCGCCAACCCCCGGGACTTCCGGGCGCCGGTCGCCGCCTACGAGGACGACGAGGGCCCGGTGGAGGTGGTGAACAAGTTCTGCGGCAACCTCTGGCGGGCGACGTACGACCACTCACCGCTCGACGTCGTCGCCTGGCACGGCAACCATGTGCCGTACGTCTACGACCTGCGCCGTTTCAATGTGATCGGCACCATCTCGTACGACCACCCCGACCCGTCCATCTTCACGGTGCTGACGTCACCCTCGGACACCCCGGGTCTGGCGGGCGTCGACTTCGTCGTGTTCGCGCCGCGCTGGCTGGTGGGCGAGGACACCTTCCGGCCGCCGTACTTCCACCGGAACGTGATGAGCGAGTACATGGGCCTGATCGAGGGCGCGTACGACGCGAAGACGGCCGGAGAGGGGGGCTTCGTGCCGGGCGGCGGCTCGCTGCACAACATGATGTCGGCGCACGGGCCGGACCGGGAGACCTTCGACCGGGCGAGCGCGGCCGAACTGCTGCCGCAGAAGGTCGACGACGGGCTGGCGTTCATGTTCGAGACACGCTGGCCGGTGACGCTCACCCCGCAGGCGGCGGACGCCGGCCACCTGCAGCAGGGGTACGACGAGGTCTGGCGGGGCCTGGAGCGGCACTTCCGTCCGTTGCACTGAACGGTTCCCGACAGGTACGGATAGCCCCGTGACCTCCTTCGCCCCGGACTCCGTCGTCCTGAACCGCAAGCTGCCGCTCTGGTACCAGGTGTCGCAGTCGCTGCGCGCCTCGATCCTCGGCCGCTCGCCGCGGGACCCGCTGCGCCTGCCCACCGAGGAGCGGCTGGCGGAGCACTACGGGGTGAGCGTGCTGACCATGCGGCAGGCGCTGAAGGAACTGGAGGACGAGGGGCTGATCACCCGGCACCGCCGGCGCGGCACGTTCATCGAGCCGGACGTCCGGCGGGGCGCCCCGGTGCGGCTGCTGGGCTCGGTGGACGCGATCGTGGCCCAGCAGTCCGGCATGACGACCGAGCTGCTGGACCACGGCCGCGGGCCCGTGCCGGCCGAACTCGCCGAGTACTTCCCGGACCTGGCGGAGGTGGCGACGTACCACCGGCTGCGCGGCGACGAGAAGTCCGGCGAGCCCACCAACCACGCGTACAACTACGTCCGCCCCGAACTGGCCCCCGGCATCGACCCGGACGACCTGGTCCGCTGGCCGATGACGAAGGTGCTGCGGGACGTGGTCGGGGCGGACATCTGCCGCATCACGGACACGGTGCAGGCCCGGCTGGCCGACCCGGAGACGGCGCGGCTGCTCCAAGTGCCGTTGCTCAGCCCGATACTGCACTACACGGGTGTGACGTACGACGCCGCCGGCCGGGTGCTGGACGTGGCGGTCATCCACTACCGCGGCGACCGCTTCTCCTTCACGGTCACCCTGGACGCCACCTGACCACACGCTCCGCGACAGGTCGTACGATGCCCAGCGTGACGCACGACGACGCTCCGCTGCTGGCGGACCTCATGCCGTGGTCCGTCGCACCGCTGCGGCCGGGCCGCGCCTGGCCGACGGCACCCGATCCGGCCTCCCTGAAGGCCCGCTGGGACGCCCTGCTGAAGGCCGAGGGCCCCGACCGGGAGGCCCTGTTCGAGCCGACGCGGTCGCGGACGCCGCACTCGGCGGTGGGACAGCTGCCGGGCCAGTCCAGCGGCACGGAGAAGCTGGTGCGGGCCTCGGGCCCCTGCCCGGAGCCGGTACGCGTGCTCGCGGCCCCCTTCGACGAGCAGTGGCTGATCCCGGACCACCGCCTGCTCGACACGGCCCGCCCCGAGCTGTGGCGGGTGGCGGACGCCCACCAGGTCTTCACGGTGGAGACCCCCGGGGACACTCCGGGCCTGGGCTCCCCGCTTTTCGCGACCTCCCGCCTCCCCCTGCTGCGCCCCGGCCGCATCCGCCCGCTGTACCGGCGCCCCGGGGCCGCGGAACCCAACCTCGCACCGGGCCTGCTGGAGCACCTGGCCACCCGCCTGGGCGCCGCCCCCGCCCCGCTCGACGTCCTCGCCTGGATCCTGGCCACGACCCGCCCGGACCTCACCGTCCCGCTCACCGCGGACGCCGAACTCTGGTCCCGGGGCGTGCGGCTGGGCCACCGCATGCTCTGGCTGATGCGCCGCGACGGCGAACGTCCCAAACTCCCCGGCGGCCGCCGCCCCTACGTCCGCGCACCCCTCCCCGCCCGTCCTCTCACCCTCCACTACGACCGCGACGAGGAGACCCTCCACCTCGACGAGGGCCGCATCTCGCCGGTGCCGCCACAGTCCTGGGACTTCGAGGTGGCCGGGGCCCGGGTCCTGGAACAGTGGTTCACGGCCCGCACCACGCCCGCGGAGCCCGGCACCCTGTCCGCGATCCGCCCGGCGACGTGGCCGCAGGCGTGGACGTCGGAACTGCTGGAGCTGATCACGGTCCTGGCGCTGATGGCGGAACTGGAGCCGCGGCACGCCGATTTGGAGATGACGACGCCCATCACGGCCACCGGCCTCCACAAGGCGGGCGTACTCCCGCCACCGGACTCGTCCCGCCGCCCCGCCTCCGTCCTCGACCACCACGAGGAGGGCCCGGAGGGCCAGTTCGCTCTGCTCTAGCCCGGCTCGCGCGGCGCAAACGCGTCGAGCACCCGCTCCAACGCCCGCCGGAACACCGCCTCAAGATCGACCGGCCCCGGATCCTCCGTGAACGCCGCCGCCATCCGCGGATACGCACCGGAGGCGATCCGGCTCCCCAGGTAGGCGATGCGGACCGCGTTCTCCTCGTCCTCGGACCAGGGGAGGGAGCGGACGCGCTCGGCCGTGTCGAGTTCGTTGCGGACGTACGTGGTCACCACGCCGTTCAGCATCGCGACGAGCTCGATCTTGGTGCCGTAGGACGCCTCCAGCGGGTCCAGGCAGGCCAGGCAGTGCTCGATGTAGCGCAGGGCGTGCGGGCTGAAACCGTAGACGGGGGACATCAGGCGGGGCATCCAGGGGTGGCGGTGCAGCAGGGCGCGGGTCTGGTGCGCGACCCGGAGCATGTCCGCCCGCCAGTCGCCGCTCGGCTCCCACAGCTCGTGCTCCGCGCTGACCGCGTCCACCATCAGCTCGTGGAGCTCCTCCTTGCGGGGGACGTAGTTGTACAGCGACATGGTGCCGCAGCCCAGCTCCGCCGCGACGTGCCGCATCGACACCGCGTCCAGCCCCTGCGCGTCGGCGATCCGTACGGCGGCGGCCGCGATGTCGGCGCGGGTGTACGCCGGTCGCGGACCTCGCCCGGTGCGCTCGGGGCGCGCCCAGATCACTTCGGGTACGGCCCCTCGGCCTGCCATCGATCATCACCTCGCCCCACCATCGTAGTTACGTACATCGTACGTAGTGCGCTATGGTCGGCGCATGACTACTACGTACGCCGTACTTAGTGAAGGGCTGGAGAAGAGCTTCGGCGCCGTGCACGCCCTGCGCGGGCTGGACCTGGCCGTGGCCGAGGGCACGGTCTGCGGGCTGCTGGGTCCGAACGGAGCGGGGAAGACGACGGCGGTACGGCTGCTGACCACGCTGCTGCGGCCCGACGCCGGCTCGGCGCGGATCGCGGGGCACGACCTCGTACGGGAGGCGGCGGCCGTGCGGCGCCGGATCGGTGTCACCGGGCAGTACGCCTCGGTCGACGGGGACCTCACGGGACGGCAGAACCTGCGGCTGTGTGCCCGGCTGCTCCGGGTGCGGGGGCCGGCCGAGCGGGCCGGGGAGCTGCTCGAGCGGTTCGGGCTGACCGAGGCCGCCGACCGGCCGGCGTCCACCTACTCGGGCGGGATGCGGCGCCGCCTGGATCTCGCGGCGAGCCTGATACGCCGCCCGGACGTGCTGTTCCTCGACGAGCCCACCACCGGGCTGGACCCGGCCAGCCGGAATCACATCCGGGACGCCGTGCGCGAGCTGAAGGCGGACGGCACGACGGTGCTCCTCACCACCCAGTACCTGGAGGAGGCCGACCAACTCGCCGACGACATCGCCGTGGTGGACCGCGGGCGGGTCGCGCACCACGGTTCGCCGGCCCAGCTCAAGACGCTCATCGGCGCGTACGCGGAAGTCGTCGTCGCGGATCCCGACGCCCTGGGCAAGGCGGCGGCCGTACTCGGCCGGCTCACCGGCGGTGAGCCGGTGTTCGACCGCGACCGGAACGCCGTGGGCGCGGTCACCAGCGATCCCACTCTGACCCTTCCCCGCCTCGTGCGTGAACTCGACGCGTCGGCCGTGCCGTTGGCCGACGCGGGTCTGCGGCAGCCGACCCTGGACGACGTCTTCCTCCGGCTCACCGGGGACTCCACCGGCAGCGAGGAGCTGGTCGCATGAGCGCGTTGGCGTACGACGGGGCCGCCATGGTCGGCCGGCAGCTGCGGCGGGTGCGCAACAGCCCGGGCCTCGCGGTCCTGACCCAGGTCATGCCGATCAACATGCTGCTGTTCTTCGGGTACGTCTTCGGCAGCGCCCTGGCGATGCCCGGCCGGGAGTACCGGTCGTTCCTGGTGCCGGGCCTGCTGGTGGCGACCGCGGCGGGCGGGATCATGACCGGGATGTTCCAGGCCGCCCAGGACGCGCACCGGGGCGTGATGGACCGCTTCCGTACGATGCCGGTGAGCCGGGCGGCGGTCCCGCTCGGGCAGGCGGTGGCGGACCTGGTCGTCACGGCGGTCGGCACGGTGCCGCTGCTGCTGGTGGGGCTCGCGGTGGGCTGGCGGGTCGAGGGGTCGGTGCCGGGCGCGCTGGGTGCCGTGGGCCTGCTGCTGCTGTTCCGGTTCGCGTGCACCGGCATCGGGGTCTTCCTGGGGCTGCTCACTCGCAGCGAGGAGGCCGCCGGGCAGCTCGGCGCCTCGACCTTCGTCCTGCCGCTGCTGTCCAACGCCTACATCCCCACCGACAACCTGCCGGGCTGGCTGCGCACACTCGCCGAGTGGAACCCGATCAGCGCGGTGACCACGGCCCTGCGGGACCTGTTCGGCAACGCACCCGTGCCGGAGGGTGCCGCCTGGCCGGTGGTCCACCCCGTCGCGGGTTCACTGGCCTGGAGCGGCGCGCTGATCGCGGTGTTCCTGCCCCTCGCCGTGCGCCGGTACGCGCGCGGGGAGCGGTGACCGGCTGCTGACAAAATCGCCGCTCCCGGGTGATGATCCACCCCATGGATCAGCTGCCCCTGCCCCTGGAGGGCATCACCGTCGTCGCCGTCGAACAGGCCGTGGCCGCGCCCTTCGCCACCCGGCAGCTCGCCGACCTGGGCGCCCGGGTCATCAAGGTGGAACGGATCGACGGCGGCGACTTCGCGCGCGGCTACGACACCGCGGCGCGCGGGCTGGCCTCGCACTTCGTGTGGTGCAACCGCGGCAAGGAGTCCATCGCCCTGGACCTGAAGGACCCGCGCGGCCTGGACCTCGTACGGCGGCTGGTCGCGGACGCGGACGTCTTCGTGCAGAACCTCGCCCAGGGCGCGGCGGCCCGGCTGGGCCTGGACGCGGCCACGCTGTGCGCGGCGCATCCGCGGCTGGTCGCCGTGGACATCTCGGGGTACGGATCCTCGGGGCCGTACGCGGACAAGCGGGCGTACGACATGCTCGTCCAGTGCGAGGCGGGGCTGGTGTCGGTGACCGGGACGCCCGGGCAGCCGGTGAAGGCGGGAATCCCGGCGGCGGACATCGCGGCGGCCATGTACGCCTTCTCGGGTGTGCTGGCGGCGCTGGTGCGGCGCGGGACGACCGGGCGCGGCGGGCCGGTGGAGGTGTCGATGCTGGACGCGCTCACCGAGTGGATGGGCCACCCGCTGCACCACACGATGCACGGCGGCACTCCCCCGGCGCGCACCGGGCTCGCGCACGCCGTCATCGCACCGTACGACGCCTACCCGACGGCGGACGGCGGGCGGGTGCTGCTGTCGGTGCAGAACGACCGGGAGTGGCGACGACTGGCCGAACAGGTCATCGGGCGGCCCGCGTTGGGCACGGACCCGGCGTACGCGACGAACGCGGCGCGGGTGGCCAACCGGGCGCGCACCGATGAACTGGTCGCGAAGGCGCTGGGCGCGCTGACGGCAGACGAGGCGCTGGCCCGGCTGGAGCGCGCCGGCATCGCGTGCGCGCGGCTGAGGGACCTGCGGGAGGTGGCCGGGCATCCGCAGCTGGCGGCCCGGGAGCGGTGGCGGGAGGTGGGGTCGCAGGTCGGGCCCCTGCGGGCGCTGCTGCCGCCGATCACCCTGCCGGGCGGGGACGAGGCAAGGATGGGTGACGTGCCCGCGCTCGGGCAGCACACCGGCGCGCTGCTGCGTGCCGTGGGGATGACGGACGCCGAGATCGCAGCGTTGCGCGGGGACGGTGTCGTCGCCTAGGGCCCGCGTCGGCATGATCCGGCGGGCAGGCCCTGGCGCGGGCGGGACTCAGTGCTTGTTGCCGCCGAAGAGTGAACGGCGCAGTCGGCGCAGGGGGGCGAAGAGCGAGACCCTGCTCACCCGGGCGCCCCTCCCGCTGCGCTCGTGCGCTGGTTCACGTGCGGTCAGCTCAAGCATCAGCGTGGTCGCCTCGACCGTCTCCCGCTGCGGTATGGCGGGACCCGCCAGCACCGAGAGATGGCGGTCCAGACGCGAACTGGTCGCGCTGCTGCCGCAGGTGATCGCAGGGACCCGCGCCCTGCTGCGCACTGTTATCTGCTCCATGTCACTCCCCACCCGTACGAGTCCACCCGGCCCGGGCAGGCTAACCCTATCGCCCCGGCGAGGCACTCGTGTATCACGGTCACAGGATTCACCTTCCCCGCAAGGCTGTTGACGATTACTCTCCGAATCCGACCGATTTCAACGCGAGTTGGGCAATGGGCTGGGTGGTGGGCTGTGCTGACCCACCGCCGGGTTCCACGGTTACGGCGAGTGATGTCGCCGACTTGGTGAGACCGCTCGCGACCAAGGGCGTGTCGCCGTCGAAGAGCCCGAGGGAGCGCGGTTGCGCCCCGGGGCGCATGAGCCAGAGCTGGCGTACCCGCCCGCTGGGCGGTGTGCCGTATCCGCCGAGAGTGACGACGGCCTGCCCCTCGGATGCGGAAGCGATCACTCCGATACTTCGGCCCTGCGCGTCCTTGCCGCTGGTCGCGCGGGCGTCGGAGGCGGCGAGAACGTGGGCGATCTCACGTGCCTGCGCCCGTTCGGCGTCGAGGGTGTCCTGAGTCCGGCCGGCCTGGACCGCGAAGAGCCCGGCGACGACGAGTGCCGCGGCGGCCGTGGCGGTGGCGAACGGGACGAAGAGGGGACGGGAGCGCGTGCGGGGCGTACGGGTGCGGGCCGGCGGGGGCTGGGTGCCCCACACGTGCGGGGGGAGTTGCGGGGTGCGCTCGCGGACCGGGGCGGCCGGTTCCTGCGGGGTGACGCGGACGGCGGCCAGCACCCGGTCGCGCATCGCGGCCGGGGGCGGGGCGGCCGCGGACCAGGCCAGGCGTACGGCGTCCTCGGACAGTTCGCGCACCTCGGCGGTGCAGCGGTCGCAGTTCTTCAGGTGTTTCTCGAAGCGGACGCGCTCGGCGGGTTCCAGGGCGTCGAGGGCGTAGGGGGCGGCGAGCGAGTGCAGGTCGTCGCGGCCGAGGAGACGGTCGAGCAGGCTCATGCGACACCTCCCAGGCACTGGCGCAGCCGGGCGAGTCCGTCGCGCATCCGCGTCTTCACCGTACCCAGCGGCAGTGACAGCCGCTCGGCCACCTCACGGTAGGTGTAGCCGTCGTAGTAGGCGAGAGTGACGGACTGCCGTTGCAGGGCGGTGAGCCGGTCCAGACAGCGCCGCACCCACTCGCGCTCCAGGCCCGCCTCGACCTCCTCGGCGACGTGGTCGAAGGCGGGCTCCCCGGCCCGCAGCGCTTCCCGCTGATCCCGTTCGCCCGCCGCGCGGGCGCTGCGCACGCGGTCGACGGCGCGACGGTGGGCGAGGGTGAGGACCCACGACAGGGCGCTGCCCCGGGCCGGGTCGAACCGGGCGGCGGAGCGCCAGAGTTCGAGCAGCACCTCCTGGGCCACTTCCTCCGACTGGGCGGGGTCGCGCACCACGCGGCGCACCAGCCCGTACACCGGCCCGGACACCATGCCGTACAGCTGCTCGAAGGCCTTCTGGTCACCGCCCGCCACCAGCACCAGGAGTTCGTCCGCCTCCACCCGGTCCCCCTCTCGCCGGCCGCACCGGCCCCATCCCCTCACACCAGCTCCCGTCACACCAGCCATGCGCAACGAACGCACCTCCGGCAGGGGTTACGTATGGGCAGGCCGAAAACGCGGGTCAGGAAGTCGAAAAGATTTTTTCCCTCGGACCAATCCGATCGGGCACTCCGCTCCGTATACCTGTCCGTCAGGCAAGTTGGGACTGAGGACGGACGGCATGACACCTCTATTTTCCAGGAGCGGTGCGGGACGCAAGGGCCTTGTCACCCTCATCTGTGGTGCGCTGGCCGCCGGCGGGCTCGCAGCCGCCGGCGTCGCCACGCTGGAGCCCGGGGCGGCCTCCGCCTCCAGCCACCGGGAGGCCCCGCTGATCTCGGGGACCCCGCAGTACGACAACACGGACGTGTACGCGTTCGTCAGCCCGGACAAGCCCGACACGACGACGATCGTGGCGAACTGGATCCCGATGGAGGACCCGGCCGGCGGACCGAACTTCTTCACGTTCGCGGACGACGCCCAGTACGACATCCACGTCGACAACAACGGTGACGCGCAGGGCGAGCTGCTGTTCCGCTACACCTTCAAGACGCACCGCAAGAACGACAACACCTTCCTCTACAACACCGGTCCGGTCACCAGCCTGGACGACCCCGACCTCAACATCACGCAGACGTACGACATCGACCTGGTCCGGCTGAAGAACCAGAAGGTGGTGTACAAGACGAAGCTCGCGGACGACGTCCCGGTGGCTCCGTCCAACGTCGGCAAGGCGTCGATGCCGGACTACGCGAAGCTGCGCTCGCAGGCCATCTACAAGACGGCGAACGGCGCCTCGACCTTCGCCGGGCAGGCGGACGACCCGTTCTTCCTGGATCTGCGCGTCTTCGACCTGCTGTACGGCGGGAACCTGACCGAGGTCGGCCGGGACACGCTCAAGGGCTACAACGTCAACACGATCGCCCTGCAGGTGCCCAACGACCTGATCCGCGAGTCGGACAAGCAGCCGGTCGTCGGCATCTGGTCGACGACGCAGCGCCGGAACGCGCAGGGGTACTACACACAGGTCTCGCGCCTGGGCAACCCGCTGGTCAACGAGGTCGTCAACCCGCTGAAGGACAAGGACAAGTTCAACGCGTCCGCGCCGTGGGACGACGCGCAGTTCCTGAAGAACGTCACCAACCCCGAGCTGCCCAAGCTCATCCAGTCGATCTACAAGATCGACGCTCCCAGTGAGCCCCGCAACGACCTGGTCGACGTCTTCCTGAAGGGCGTCAAGGGCCTGAACCAGCCGCCGAACGTGCGGGCTTCGGAGGAGCTGCGCCTCAACACCTCGATCAAGCCGGCCATGCACCCCAAGCGGCTCGGCGTCCTCGACGGCGACAACGCGGGCTTCCCGAACGGCCGTCGCCTCACCGACGACGTGATCGACGAGGCGCTGCAGGTCGTCGAGGGTGAACTGGTCGGCGCCAAGAACGACCTGGGCGACGCGGTCGACAAGAACGACAAGAGCTTCGAGAAGTACTTCCCGTACGTGGCCGAGCCGACGGCCGGTTCGCGCGGCAAGCTCGCCAAGGGCACGACCAGCGGCACGGACGTACGCAGCCAGCTCGGCGACGCGCTCAAGCCGGCCGGTTCCTCCGGCGGCGGCTCCGGCAACACGGTCCTGATCGCCGGGTCGGCGGCCTCGGGCGCGGCCGGAATCCTGCTCATCGGCACGGCGTTCGCGTGGTGGCGCCGCCGGATGCAGCGCCCGTACTGATCCGCACCCCCCGACTGGCGCGGCCCGCGCACCATTCCCCCACGGCGCGGGCCGCGCCGCCCCACGACTTCCCGCAACGACCAGGCGACCCAGGAGAGGGCATGTCCCCGCGCACGAACGACAACGAGCCCACCGCCCGGCCGGCGGACGCAGCCGAGGGCGACCTGCCGGGCGGCTCGTCCCCGTCCGCTGTGGGCGGGGGCGAACTCCCGGACACCGGTGCCGGACCCACCGCGGCCGGGGACGAACTCCCTCAGACCGACGATCGCGTCGCCGCCGTGCGCCGGGTCGGTGCCGCCGGGCGGAGGTGGCGGGCCGCTCGGCTCGCGGGATGTGCGGCGCTGCTGGCGGTCGCGCTGACCGGAGCTGCGATCGCTGTCGGTGCCGCGCGGGACGGGTCGCCGGCGACCGTGGCGGCCGCCTCCGGCGCGGTCTCGCCGGGGCTGCTGGCCAGTGGTGACCTCGACGCGAGCATCGCCGCGCTGCAGACCCATCTGCGGGCCCAGCCGAAGGACTACGGAAGTTGGGCCACCCTCGGGCTCGCCTATGTCGAGCAGGCGCGGACCAAGGGCGACCCTTCCCGGTATCCGCAGGCCGAGAAGGCCCTGAAGCGCTCGCTGGAGCTGGCCCCGGACAACGACCAGGCGCTGGCGGGGCGCGCCGCGCTCGCCGCCGCCCGGCACCGGTTCGCACAGGCCCTCACCTACGCCGATCAGGCCCTGAAGCAGAACCCCTACAGCGAGCGCGCCCTGTCCTCCCGTATCGACTCCCTCGTCGAACTCGGCCGGTACGACGAGGCGTCGAAGGCCGCCGACACGGCCGACGAGCGGAAACCCGGGGTGCCGGTCTTCACGCGGTACGCGTACGTGCGCGAGCTGCGCGGCGACGTGAAGACCGCCCGCCGGGTGCTGGAGCAGGCGCTGTCCACCGCCACGACGCCGGGTGACGTCGCGTACGTCTCCGCCCAGCTCGGCCAACTCGCCTGGAGCCAGGGCGAGGACAAGACGGCCCTGCACTACTACGCCCGCGCGCTGGCCGCCGACGAGAACTACCTGCCCGCCCTCGAGGGCCGCGCCCGCGCCCAGGCCGCCGGCGGTGACCGGGCCGCCGCCATCAAGGGCATGGAGCTCGTCGTCGCCCGCTGTCCGCTGCCCGGCCCCCTCGTCGAACTCGGCGAGCTGTACGAAGCGCGCGGCCATGACGGCGACAGGGCCGAGGCCCAGGACCAGTACGCCCTCGTCGACGCCTGGATCGCCCTGGCCAAGGCCAACGGCGTCAACGCCGACCTCGACACCGCCCTCGCCGCCGCCGACCACGGCGACAAGGCAGCCGCCCTGCGCGCGGCCCGCGCCGAGTGGGCCCGCCGCCACACCGTGCACACCGCGGACGCCCTCGCCTGGGCCCTGCACGTCAACGGCCACGACCGGGAGGCCCTCGACTACGCCCGCCGGGCCACCGGCACCGGCTACCGCAACGCCTCCTTCCTCTACCACCGCGGCATGATCGAGCTGGCCACCGGCCACCGGCAGGACGGCCGCGCCTCCCTCGCCGCGGCCCTGAAGCTGAACCCCGGCTTCTCCCCGCTCGGCGCCCGCGAGGCCCGCAAGGCGCTGGAGGAGTCGAAGTGAAGCCCAGCCGCCTGCTCGCCGCCGCCGTGGCCGCCGGCGCGCTCGCGCTGCTCCCCGCCACGGCCGCGAGCGCCCACCCGCTCGGCAACTTCACCGTCAACCGGTACGACGGCCTCGTCGCCGCCCCCGGACAGCTCCGCGTCGACCACGTCGAGGACCTCGCCGAGATCCCGGCCACCCAGGCCAAGCCCGACCTCAAGCGGCTGGGCCTGACCGGGTGGGCCCGACAGCGGTGCGCCGAGGCCGCCGAGGGGAGCAGGCTCACGGTCGACGGCCATGCGACCGCCCTGACGAGCGGCACCCATCACGCGAGCCTGCGGCCCGGCCAGGCCGGGCTCAGCACCCTGCGGGTGGAGTGCCGGTTCACCGCCCCGCTCCCCAAGGGGGACAGCGTGACCCTCGGCTTCCACAGCGCGGGCGCGTCCACGGGGCCCGGCTGGCGGGAGATCACCGCACGCGGCGACCATATGACGCTCACCTCGTCGGACGTGCCGAAGACATCGGTCTCGCGGGAACTGACCACGTATCCCAAGGAGTTGCTCTCCTCCCCCGCCGACACGGCCACCGCCTCCGTGCGCGTGCGGCCCGGCGGCCCGGCCCTCACCGAGGAGCACCAGGACGCCCCCGCCGCCTCGGTCCTGCCCCGCGGCGCCGACCGCTGGACCCGTGCCCTGGACGACCTCGTCGCCCGCCACGACCTCACCGTCGGCTTCGCCGCCCTCGCCCTGCTCATCGCGATCGGCCTCGGCGCGATGCACGCCCTCGCACCGGGCCACGGCAAGACCCTGATGGCCGCGACGGCAGCCGCCCGGGGCGGCCGGGCCCGCCTGCGGGACGTCCTGCCGCTGGCCGCCTCGGTCACGGTCACCCACACCCTGGGCGTGGTCGCCCTCGGGCTCCTCGTCACGGCCGGCTCGGCCGCGACCCCCTCGGTGATCGCCTGGCTGGGCATCGCGAGCGGCGCCCTGGTGACCTTCGCGGGGGCGAGTCTCGTACGACGGGCGCTGCGCAACCGGCAGCACGGGCACGGGCACACCCATGAGCACGGGCACGGGCAGACCCATGAGCACCACGACCATGACCACGAGCACAGCCATGACCACGGCCCCGGCCACCAGCACGACCACCACCATCACGGCCCCGCCGTCGAGCACACCCACGGCGGCTTCACCCACACCCACTCCACCGCCCCCACCCTCCGCGGCACGATCCTGCTCGGGTTCGCGGGCGGGCTCGTGCCCAGTCCCTCCGCGGTCGTCGTGCTCGTGGGCGCCGCGGCCCTCGGGCAGGCGTGGTTCGGTCTGCTGCTGGTCGTCGCGTACGGCGTGGGGCTGGCGCTCACCCTCACCGCGGCCGGGTTCGCCGTCGTCAAGCTGGGTAGCGGAATGAACCGGGTGCTGGACAGGCGCCCCCGCTGGACGGCCGGTCCCGCGGCGGCTCTGGTACGCAGGACCACGCCCCTGGCGTCCGCGTTCGTCGTGCTGGTGCTGGGCGCCGGACTGGTGCTCAAGGGGGCGGCATCCGCACTCGGATGAGCTACTTTTGTGGAGAATTCACGCCAGATGCCGTGGGGGGCACCCGTGTCCGAACAGCCGGGCAGTGAACGTGTCATCGCGGGCCGCTACCGTCTGCTGTCCCCGCTCGGCGAGGGCGGCATGGGAACGGTGTGGCGTGCCCGCGACGAGGTGCTGCACCGGGAGGTCGCCGTCAAGGAGGTGCGGGCCCCGGCCGGGCTGCCCGGACCGGACGTCGAGCGGATGTACGCCCGGCTGGAGCGGGAGGCCTGGGCGGCGGCGCGGGTCGCCAACCGCAACGTGGTGACGGTGTACGACGTGGCGGTGGAGGGCGGCCGGCCCTGGATCGTCATGGAGCTGGTGCGCGGGCTGTCCCTCGCCGACCAGTTGGAGGCGGAGGGCCCGCTCACCCCGCAACGCGCCGCGCACATCGGCGCCGAGGTGCTGGCCGCGCTGCGCGCCGCGCACGCCGCCGGGGTGCTGCACCGGGACGTGAAGCCGGCCAACGTGCTGCTGGCGAACGACGGCCGGGTGGTGCTCACCGACTTCGGCATCGCGGTGGTGGAGGGCAGCTCCGCGCTGACCATGACCGGCGAGGTGATCGGCTCACCCGAGTTCCTCGCCCCGGAGCGGGCGCTCGGGCGCACACCCGGCCCGGAGTCGGACCTGTGGTCGCTGGGTGTGCTGCTGTACGCGGCGGTCGAGGGCAGCTCCCCGTTCCGTCAGGACACGCCCCTGAGCACCCTGCGCGCGGTCGTCGACGAGGAGTTGCCGCCGCCGCGCCGGGCCGGGCCGCTCGCCCCCGTCATCGAGGGGCTGCTGCGCAAGGATCCGGCGGAGCGGCTGCCGGCCGAACCGGCCGAGCAGGACCTGCGGCTCATCGCGGCGGGCGGCGCACCGCGTGCGGACACGGTGTTCGTAGGGGCGTACGCGCCGACGGTCGCGACCCGTCCGCGGCAGCCGTCGTCGCCGACCCCGCCGAGGCCTGTACCGGCCGGGCCCGTACCGACCCCGGCGCCCACCGCGACGACCCCGGCCGGGCGGCCGGACCGCGACCGGCGCTCCGCCGTCGTCATGGTCGCGGGCCTGGTCGCCGTGGCGCTGGCGCTGGCCGGGCTGACGTACGCGCTGCTCGGCCGCGGCAGCGGGAGCGACAAGAACAACGGCGGCGTGAGCACCGACCGGGGCAGCAGCCTGAGTTCGCCCGCTGCGACCCGCACCGACGACTCGCACACCGGTGCCCCGCCGCCCGCCCCGAGCAGCAGTCCGGCCGGCACGATCCCGGCACAGTCCGTGCGCGTCACCGTGACCGGCACGAACACGGAGTACTCCGGGGCCTGTCCGCCGCCGAGCGCGCAGGCGCCCGCCTTCACGGCGACGTTCACGGTGGGCCGGCTGCCCACGCAGGTCGAGTACCGGTGGGTGGTGAGGAACGGCTCGGTCTCCGACGCGGGGTGGAAGACGCTGTCGTTCCCGGCGGGCGGCGGCAAGTCCAGGCCGGCCAGGGTGAGCGTGACGACGTACTCCGAGAGCGGGACGCTGGAGAACGCGATCGGCGTCGAGGTGCGCGGTCCGGTGCGCACGACGTCGGGCCAGGTGCCGTTCTCGGTGACCTGCGCGACGTCGGAGACCCCGACGGACGGGGTCTCCTCCTCGCCTTCGGTCTCGCCCTGACGAGGCGTTCCCTGACGGCGGCGGCTCAGGCCGCGCCGGTGAGCGCCGGCAGGTAGCCGCCGGACTGGCCGGACGCGGTCGGGTGGTACGACTCGCCGATGTCGAGCAGGTCGAGGCTGTGCAGCCAGGCGCTGCCGGAGCAGAGCTCGTGGCCGGTGAAGGTGGTGCGGACGTCACCGAAGACGAAGCCGTGGTCGAGGGCGCGCTTCTGGGTGGCGGTGTTCAGGTAGTCGGCCGCGTCGTTGATCGCGGCGCGCTTGGTCTCGGAGAGGCCGACGCAGGTCGTCCCCAGCTTGTAGAAGCGGGGGTAGCCGAGCACGACCACTCGGGCGGACGGGGCCTTGGCGCTGATCGCCGAGTAGACGCTGTCGAGCTTGCCGGGCAGCGTCGAGTCGACGTACGCCTTCGCGGTGTTGATGCGGGAGAGGCAGGCGCTGTCGGACTGCAGGACACAGGTCGTCATGACGTCGGCGAAACCGGCGTCGTTGCCGCCGATGGTGATCGAGACCAGGGCGGTGGAGGTGCTGAGCGAGCCGAGCTGGCCGGAGAGGACGTCGCCCGTCTTCGCGCCAGAGCAGGCGTTGAAGGCGAACGAGGACGGGACGTGGGCGGCGTTCCACAGGTACGGGTACGCCTTGGTGCTGCGGTTGCAGTTGCCGCTGGAGCTGATGTAGCTGCCCGAGCCCACTCCGGAGGAGTAGGAGTCGCCGAGCGCCACGTAACCGCCGGTCGCGGCGAGGGGGGACGCCTGCGCCGTGGCGGCCCCGGTGAGGGCGAGGCCGGTGGCGAGGAGGAGCGAGGTCGTGAATGCCGTAAATCGGGAACGTCTCATGGAACCTCCCTTTAGCAGGATCTCTGCCACAACTGTCGTAGCAACTACGCGTGTTGACGGGAAGTGTCCATGCCAAGACTTTTGGCACCTCAACAGGATCGGCTGGGGGCGCTCTCTGTCTGTTTGCTTACGTTCATCTGTGCGGCATCCGAACGGCGTTCGAGCGGCGTTCGAGTGACGCCTCCCCATGCATGTTCAGAGCCGGACAAGAACCGGCGCGGGCGGCTTCCGCATCTTGACGGCCGCCGTGGGGCTGCGCGACATTGAAGCCCGGCATCCGGCGCTTCGGGGGGCAAAGTCGCCAATGCAGACCATACGCATCAAGTCAGCTGCAACAGACAGCACCGAGCGGGCGCGGCCAGGGCCTGGGAGGGACCTGTCGCCGCTGCTCGCGGGGGCCGCGACGGCCGTCGGCGGGGTCGGCGCGCTGCTCGCGCTCACCGGCTCGGGCTGGTTCCTGCGCGGCCCGTGCACGCTGTTCTTCCTGCTCGCGGCGCCGGCGGCGGCCATAGCGGCGGCGCTGCGGGGGCTGGATCCGTTCGGCCGGGTGCTCGCCTCGGTGGCCGGTGCGGTGGTCGTGAACATGCTGGTGGCGCAGGGCATGCTGGCCGTGCACCGCTGGTCGGTGCGCGGCGGGGTCGTCGCCGTCACCGCGCTCAGCCTCCTCCTTCTCCTGCTGGTCCTGCTGCGGCGGCCGCTCGGCCGTACGTCGAGAAGACAGGGCGTGTGACGTGGACATCAGGGTGTACCGCCCCGGTGAGCTGGGCGCCGCCGAGCGGGCGGCCTGGACGGCGCTGCAGGCCAAGGCCCATCTGCACGGCCTCCCCGAACTGGCGAACCCGTTCCTGTCCCCGGAGTTCGCACTCGCGGTGGGCCGGTGCAGACGGGGGGTGCGGATCGCGGTGGTCCGCGAGGACGGTGAACCCGCCGCGTTCTTCCCGTACCAGAGATCCGCGACCGGCGTGGGCCGGGCCGTCGGCCTCGGCGTCTCGGACTGCCAGGGCCTGGTGCACCGGCCCGGCTTCACCTGGGACGCCCAGGAACTGCTCAGGGCCTGCGGCCTCGCCGTATGGGAGTTCGACCACCTGGTGGAAGGCCAGCAGCCGTTCGAGGCGGGAGCCTCCGGCACCTTCCCGTCCCCGGTCATGGACGTCGACCGGGGCTACGAGGCCTATCTCGGCCAACTACGCGCCCGGTCCCCGAAGTTCACCCGGACCACGCTCGCCAAGGAGCGAAAACTCGGCAGGGACGCGGGCGCCGTCACGTACGTCCACGACGAGCTCGACCCCGAGGCGCTGCGCACACTGATGGCGTGGAAGTCCGCCCAGTACCGCCGCACGGGGCGCAGCGACCGCTTCGCGCACGAGTGGATCACCCGGCTGGTGACCCGGCTCTTCCACACCCGCTCCGAACCGTTCGCCGGGATCCTGTCGGTGCTGTACGCGGGCGGCCGGCCGGTCGCCGCCCACTTCGGGCTGCGCACCGAGCGGATACTGGCCTGCTGGTTCCCGGCGTACGACCCGGCGTTCGCGAAGTACTCGCCGGGGCTGGTCCTGCACCTGCGGATGGCCGAGGCCGCCGCCGCCGACGGCATCGCCTATCTCGATCTCGGCCGGGGCCAGAAGGAATACAAGGACTCCCTCAAGACACGCGAACTCGCCGTGGCCGAGGGATGGGTGACAAGACGTCACCCGATAGCGGTCGGGCACCGGGCGCGGCGCGCCCCGGTCCGGGCGCTGCGCAACATGGTGCTGTCACGGCCGGAACTCTTCGAGCCGGCGGACAGAATTCTCAAACGGATGGGCAAAATCCGTTCGAGAGTGTAGGTAATGTCCAAACCAACAAAAACGTGAGGCTTCGTTCCAGGCCTTGCCATACGGGATCAATTGTCAATACCGTCAGACATCTCACCCGCATCGGTCCGTCGTCATGCGGCTCAAGGGGAGGGCTCGAGGACCGCGACGTTCCGGCGCGGGGCG
This sequence comes from Streptomyces sp. NPDC051636, assembly GCF_044453765.1. Taxonomy (NCBI): domain Bacteria; kingdom Bacillati; phylum Actinomycetota; class Actinomycetes; order Kitasatosporales; family Streptomycetaceae; genus Streptomyces; species Streptomyces sp. NPDC051636. The sequence continues at coordinate 154,461 of NZ_JBITDA010000012.1, forward strand.
CGGTAGGGGGGTGCCGTGCTCGGTGACCGCGTTCGGTGACCGAGCCGTGCCGCGCGACCGGCTGCCGATTTCCGGCGGGCCGGCCAGCTTTGCCAGCTCACCCGCGTGCTCGGAGTTCCATTTCGCCGTGCCGTGAGTGAGAACCCCCCTTTCGAACCGGACACAAAGCCGGGCCGCCCAGGGGCGGGCGGCCCACCGGACGAGAGGGACTCCAGTCATGAGTTCTGTTCTGCGCCCGCCCAATTCGGGCCAAGATCCTTTAATCGCCACCATCTACCGGCCCATCTCCTCTCACCTGGCCATCGCGCCGCCGGTGAGCGTGGTGATTCCGGCCATGAATGAGGCGGAGAATCTCCCCTACGTCTTCAAGACGCTTCCGGACTGGATACACGAGGTCGTTCTCGTGGACGGAAATTCCACGGACGACACGGTCGAGGTCGCGCGTGAACTGTGGGCGGACGTCAAGGTCGTCGAACAGCGCGGCAGGGGAAAGGGCGACGCACTTATCACCGGGTTCGAGGCGTGCACCGGCGACATCATCGTGATGGTCGACGCGGACGGCTCGGCCGACGGCCAGGAGATCGTCAGTTACGTCTCGGCCCTGGTCTCGGGCGCGGACTTCGCCAAGGGCTCGCGCTTCGCCAACGGCGGCGGCACGGACGACATGACGTTCATCCGCAGGCTCGGCAACCGGGTGCTGTGCGCGGTCGTCAACCGCAAGTTCGGCGCCCGCTACACCGACCTCTGCTACGGCTACAACGCGTTCTGGCGGCACTGCCTCGACAAGATCGACCTCGACTGCACCGGCTTCGAGGTCGAGACCCTGATGAACATCCGGGTCGTCAAAGCGGGGCTGAAGGTGCAGGAGATACCCAGCCACGAGTACCTCCGCATCCACGGCACGAGCAATCTGCGGGCCGTCCGGGACGGGCTGCGGGTGCTGAAGGTGATCGTGCGGGAGCGCTCCAACCGGCGCGCCCTGCGCCGCATGGCCCACCACTCGCCGATGCTGGACGCCGGGCAGGGAGAGGTGTCTTGAGCGATCCCGACATCTCCGTCGTGATCTGCGTGTACACCGAGGACCGCTGGGAGGACATCCTCGCGGCGGTCTCCTCGGTGCGCGCGCAGTCGTATCAGGCGCTGGAGACGCTCCTGGTCGTCGACCACAATCCGGCGCTGCTGGACCGGCTGGCCGGGGAGTACAAGGAGGCCGGCGACGTGCGGGTGCTCGCCAACGCGGGCCCCCGCGGCCTGTCCGCCGGCCGCAACACCGGCATCTCCGCCTCGCGCGGCGAGGTGATCGCTTTCCTCGACGACGACGCCGTGGCCGAGCGGGACTGGCTGCGCCGCTTCGCCGAGGGGTACGCCGATCCCCGGGTGATGGCCGTCGGCGGCCGTACGGAGCCGGTGTGGGCGTCGGGCCGGCGTCCGGCCTGGTTCCCGGAGGAGTTCGACTGGGTGGTCGGCTGCACCTACCGCGGCCTGCCGCCCGGGCGGGTCCGGGTGCGCAACGTGCTCGGCGGAAACGCCTCTTTCCGGCGTACGGCGTTCGACGCGGCGGGCGGCTTCGCCACCGGCATCGGCCGGGACGGCGACCGGCGTCCGCTGGGCTGCGAGGAGACGGAACTGTGCATCCGGCTCACCCGCGCCCGGCCCGACGCGGTCCTGCTGATCGACGACCGGGCGGTGATCCACCACCGGGTGCCCGAGACCCGCGAGCGCTTCGGGTACTTCCGCACCCGCGCCTACGCCGAGGGCCTGTCCAAGGCACTGGTGACCCGCAGTGTGGGCGCCGGCAAGGGGCTCGAATCCGAACGCCGGTACGCCACACGCGTACTGCCCGCCGGGGTCGCTCGTGGCCTGCGGGACGCCCTGCTGGCCCGGCCGGGCGGCGCGGGACGGGCGGGCGCGATCGTCGCCGGGGTGCTCACGGCGGCGGGCGGCTATGCGGTGGGGAGCGTACGGGCACGGCGGGGCGGGATGACCTTCTCCGTGCCACCGGCAGAGGCGGACACGGCCGTGCGGACCGGGACGCGGACAGGTCCCCCGGCCGATGCGGTATCGGCCGGGCGAGTCGGGACAGGGGCAGGGACAGTTCCGCGAGCAGGGGCGGCGACAGCCCGGCGGGCAGGCGCGGAAAACGTCGCGGAGGCCGTGGCGGAGGCCGAGCGGGAGGCCCTGCCCGAGGCGCCCGTACCGGTCGAGCCGGCAGAGGAGGCGACGCATGACTGACGCGCCCGTGCCGATCCTGATGTACCACTCGGTGGCGACCGCGCCCAACGACGCCACCCGTGCCCTGTCGGTCGACCCGCAGGCGTTCGCGGAGCAGATGGCGATGATCGGCGACCTCGGTCTCACCCCGGTCAGCACGGCGGAGCTGGCGGCGAGTTGGCGGTCGGATCGGCCGCTGCCCGGGCGTCCGGTCCTGATCACCTTCGACGACGGCTACGAGGGCGTGCACCGGCACGCCCTGCCCGTGCTCGCCGAGCACGGCTTCGCGGCCACACTGTTCGTCTCGACGGGCTGGATCCGCGGCGCGTACGACACCGGGGGCGGCCTGGACACCATGCTCGACTGGGACCAGGTGCGGGACCTGGCGGGCGCGGGCCTCGAGGTCGGCGGCCACAGCCACACCCACCCGCAGCTCGACCAGCTCGACGACGACTCGCTGCGGTCCGAGCTCACGCGCTGCAAGGAGATCGTCGCCGACGAACTGGGCGGCCTGCCCGCCTCCTTCGCGTACCCCTACGGCCACTCCAGCCGCCGGGTGCGCCGGGCCGTGCGCGCGGCCGGGTTCGCCCAGGCGCTCGCCGTGGGCAACGCGCTCGCCCGCCGCCGTCAGGGGCCGTACGCGTTGCGGCGCGTCACCGTGCGCCGCGGCACGGACGCGGAGGAGTTCGCGCGGCTGCTCGAAGGCCGTTCCATCGCCCGCGCCTTCGCCCGGGACCGTGCCCTCACCAAGGGGTACGCCGTTGTCCGCAGAGCCCGCCAGGTCCGCCGGAAGGCCATCCGTTCCCGTGTCTGACACGACCACCACCGAGGCCGCATCTCCTGGGACCGAGGCGCCCGAGCAGCCGGGGCGCCGTCTCCGCCTGCCCGCGCGCGGCCGGTCCCCCGGCGGCAACCAGCTGTTCCGCAACGCCTACGCGCTGATGCTCAACACCGGCATCTCCGCGGTGCTGGGCCTGGGCTACTGGCTGCTGGCCGCCCGCTACTACTCCGAGTCCGCGGTGGGCCAGGGCTCGGCCGCGATCGCCGCGATGAAGCTCCTCGCGGGGCTGACCGCGGTGACCCTGACCGGCGCCCTGGCCCGGTTCATCCCGGTGGCGGGGCGCTCCACCGGACGCCTCATCGCCCGTACCTACATGGCGAGTTCGGTCGTCGTGGCGTTCGCGGCGGGGGTCTTCCTGCTGACCCTGGACACGTGGGGGCCGTCGTACCGGTTCCTGCACGGCTCCGTCAAAGGCCTGGGCTTCATCATGGCCATCGCCGCCTGGAACCTGCTCACCCTGCAGGACGGGGTGCTGACCGGGCTGCGCAGCGCGCCCTGGGTGCCGGTCGGCAACACGGTGTTCTCCGCGGTGAAGCTGACGCTCCTGGTCGGCCTCGCCGCCACCATGCCCACGACCGGCGTCTTCGTCTCCTGGGTGCTGGCGATCGGCACCTCCGTGGTGCCGCTCGGCGTGCTGGTGTTCCGCAAGCTGGTCCCCCGGCACATCAAGGCGACCGAGGAGCACACCCGGCCGCCCACGCTGAAGGAGATCGGCAGGTTCCTCGCCGGGGACTACACCGGCTCGCTGTTCTCCCTGGCCGTGGTCTACCTGGTCCCGGTGATCATCGCCGCCCGGGTCAGCTCCGAGGACAACGCCTACTTCTACATCACCACCACCATCGGCGGCACGGTCAACCTGCTCGCCATCAACATGGGCGCGTCCCTCACCGTCGAGGGTTCGCACGAGCCGGGGCGGCTGGCCGCCGACACCCGGGCGGCGCTGAAGCGGATGGCGCGGATCATGCTGCCGATCTGCGGACTGCTGTTCCTCGGGGCGCCGTGGATCCTCGGCGTCTTCGGCGCCGGCTACGCGCACGCGGCGACCCCGCTGCTGCGCTGGTTGGCGGCCGGCGCGCTGCTGCGCGTGGTGATGGAGACGTACTTCGCGGTACTGCGCGCACAGAGCCGCACCGCCGGACTCGCCTGGCTGCAGGGCCTCTTGTGCGTGCTGGTGCTCGGCCTGACGCTGCTGCTGCTCCCCCGCATGGGCCTGACCGGCGCGGGTGTCGCCGAGATATCCAGCCTCGCGGTGATCGTGGCCATCGCCGCGCCGAAGCTGTGGAAGACCGTCACAGCCGCCCCGGCCCCGGTTCCCGAGGCGGCGGCGCCGGACGGGGACCTCGCCGACCTGGGGGCGCGCGAGGTCCCCGCCACCGCCGGACCGCGCAGGCGGGGACCGGCCTGGGCGCTGGACGGCGACACCCTCGCCCTCGGCATCCACGTCGACTTCGACCACCAGGAGCGCCGTCCCGACGTGCGCCCCGGACCGGGCACCCCGCCCACGGGCACGCCCGTGGTGCGCGCCGGCCACCGGCCGGCCTGGGCGCTGAGCCGGGAGCCGGCGAGGGAGCCGGGCGCGGAGGCGTCGCTGGGACCCGCCGACTCCTCGCTGCCCGGGGAGGCGGAGGCGGACGCGCCGTTCGAGGCGACCGCACGGGAGGAGGCCCTCCCGAAACCGGCGGCACGCCTCCTGCCCACCCGCCCCGGTGTCGTGCTGGGCTGTCTGCTGATCGCCGCGCTCCTGCTGTACTGGGTGCCCGCGCTGCGGCTCGGCGAGGCGGACCTCGACGAGATGGGCGGGCTCGGCCTGTTCTCCGTGCTCCCGCTGCCGACGCTGGCCGGGGCGGCGCTGCTGATCGCGGTGTTCGCCTCGCTGCTGTGGCTGGGCCGCGAGCACCGGACGCTGCTGCTGGCGACGCTGCTGGCGACGGTGGTGTCGCTGCACGCGCTGCCCGCCGTGATCGAGACCGAGCCGCGGTTCGCGACGGCCTGGCAGCACCTCGGGTTCATCGACTACATCGACCGGACCGGGTCCGCCGTACCGGACCTGGACGCGCGCTGGAGCTGGCCGGGCTTCTTCGCGGTGGCCGCGTTCGTCGCCAGGGCCTGCGGGATCAACGACTTCACCGGGGTCATCCGCTGGTGGCCGACCGCCATCCAACTCGCGTACCTGGCGCCGATGTTCCTGCTGACCCGCTCCCTGCGGGCGAGCTGGCGGGCCAAGTGGACCGGCGTATGGATCTTCGTGCTGGGCGGCTGGGTCGGCCAGGACTACTTCTCCCCGCAGGGCTTCACGTACTTGCTGTACCTGGTCTTCGTGGCGATCCTGCTGGTCTGGTTCCGCGCGCCGCGCCTGCTGTGGGGCCGGTACCGTCCCGGCGAGGCGGAGGTCGAGCCGGCCGACCGGCGGCAACGGGCCGTGCTGCTCATGGTGCTGATCGGCCTGTACGCGACGAGCGTCCCGGCGCACCAGCTCACCCCGTTCGTGATGCTGGGCGTGCTCGCGGCGCTGGTGCTGATCGGCAGATCCGAACTGCGCGGCCTGCCCATCCTGTTCGCGGTGCTGGTCGCGGTGTGGGTGGGCTTCATGGCCGAGCCGTACTGGTCCGGGCACTTCGACGAACTGTTCGGCGGGGTCGGCGGCGTCGGCAGCAACGTGTCGACGTCCGTATCCGGCCGCATCCAGGGCGGCGACTCCACGCACAAGCTGGTGCTGTACACGCGGGTGCTGCTGGCCGGCGGGGTGATGGTGTCCGCCTGCTGGGGCTGGTGGCGGCGGCGCGCCGGCAAGTACCGCGAGCGGTCGCTGCTGGTGCTCACCTTCGTGCCGTTCCTGGGCTTCGGCATGCAGTCCTACGGCGGCGAGATGGCCCTGCGCGTCTTCATGTTCGCCCTGCCCGGCGCCGGCCTGCTGGCCGGACTCGCCCTCTTCCCGCGCACCGGCGTCACCGCGAAGGAGCGCGAGAAGGACCGCGTCACCCTGGCCCCGCTGGCCGCGCTCGTGGCGGGCCTGCTGCTCATGGGCGGCTTCCTGGTGGCCCGGTGGGGCAACGAGCCCTTCGAGCGGATCAGGCCCGGCGAGGTCGCCGCCATGGACTACGTGTACGCCCACGACAGGCCGACGCTGCGCCTGCTGTGGCTGAGCAACGACACGGTGAACAACGTGACCCCGGCCATGCCGTGGGGCGCGCAGGACATGGAGCGCGTGAACTACGTGCCGACGCTCGCGCCGACCGACCCGGTGCTGGTGTCGGGCCTGGTCAAGGCGCTCAAGGACGCGGGGCCGAACTCGTACCTGATGATCAACAGGAGCCAGGTCACGTACCTCCGGATGGACGTGGGCTACCCGGCGGCCTGGGAGTCCCGGCTGATCCGGAACCTGGACAACCGGCAGGAGCTGACGCGGGTCCTGTCCGACGACGACGTGACCCTGTACGCGCTGCGCAAGCAGCCCGCGGGCAAGGTGCCGAAGCCGGATCCGGGGCCGATCGGGCCGCAGGTGACCTGGACCCCGTGGTCGGTGGTCGGCGCGCTCGCCGCCGTCGCGCTGGTCCTGCTGCTCACCGCGCGCGAGGTGGTCCGGGTCGCGGCGCGGCCCAGCGTGCGTCAACTGCGCCGGCTGCAGGGCAGTTTCTGGTTCTCGCTGCCGCTGCTGGCGGTGCTGCTGGCCTCGCTGGTGCAGCGGTTCGCGACGATGAAGTGATCCGCCACGGAGGGGGGTGGCTCACCGGTCTCGGCGGTCGAGCCACCTCACCTCGTACGCCTTCATCTCGAACCGCCTGCCGTCGACCTTCGCGCTGATCGGCCGGCCGAGGGTGTTGACCACCAGGACCGTCTTGTCGGTGGCGAGGACACGCACGTTGGGGACGTCGTCCGGGGCGACGGACACGGTCTCGTACCGCGTGCCCGGCGGGAAGGCGCGACCGAACCGCACGACCAGGTCGTACATGGGCAGTTCCGCGCCCCCGCGCGCGCTGCCGGTCGGCGTCCACAGACAGCCGGGGCAGTCGGTGCCCTTCTCCTCCTCCGGGTTCCAGTAGAAGCCGGAGCCGGCGCCGCCCCTGGCCATGGCGATCATTCCGGTGGCCTGGACGGCGACGCGGTGCGGCTCGGACCAGGCCTTGCGGTCGTCGTTGCCGTCGGCGGGCTCGACGTAGTACTCGGCCCACCACAGTGGCAGGTCGTGGGTCTGCCGGCGCACCCACTCGCTCACGGCCGTGAGTTTGTCGGTGGCCGCGAACTCGTCGGGCAGCAGGTCGTCGTCCTTGGTGTAGCTGGAGCCGTCGACGACCACGAAGTCGGCGCCCGCCTTGTGCGCGTTCCAGTAACCGAAGGCGTCCAGGACCCGCTGGTCCAAGGCGCCCCAGGGGCCCTTGAGGGTGGTGGAGGCGTTCTCCTTCTGGCGGGGGTCGACGCTGTCCATGACGAGGTACGGGCCGCCGACCATGATGTCCTCGTTCACCTTCTTCAACGCCTTGTGGACCAGGTTGTACAGCCGGGTGTACCCCTCGTAGTCCCAGCGGCCCTCGGCGTTGTTCCAGAAACCCTTGAACTCGTTCCAGACGATGAAGTGGCGTACGTCCGGATAGCGCCTCGCGACCGTCGCGGCGAGGTCGGCGAAGTCCTGGTAGTGGGCGGGCGTCGGGGCGGTCTCCAGGGCGGCCTGGCTCCAGTCGGTGTTGTCGGCGCCGGCCCGGCCGCCCTTCATCCAGTCCGGGGAGCAGCACAGCGTGATCACCGGGGTGCCGCCGGAGGCGCGGACGAAGTCGATGCGCCGGTCCATCGCCGCGAAGTCGTAACGGCCCTCGACGGGCTCGGGGTTGTCGGCACCCCAGCCCATGATGTGCTGGTTCTGCGGCAGCCCGCCGTTCCTCGTGAGCAGCGCCTCTACACGCCCGGTGGCCGTCGCGCTGCTCTCGTCGGCGCTGTACTGGGTGTGGGTGAAGCCCCAGCCCACGTACGGTCGGGGCCGCTCGGCCGGGGTGGCCGGCGTGCCGTGCACCCGGTCCCCGTCGCGCGAGGTCCCCGCGGTGCTGCCGCTGCCGGGGAGCGTGTTGATCAGGGTCACCACCAGGGCCAGAGCTGCCGCACCCACACCGAGCAGGGCGGTGAGCCGCCACCGCCGAGCCCCCGTTTTCCACCCATGACGTCCCATCAAGGACAACAGTAGGGGTGCAAATCCTCCTTGGGGGAGATATCCGCAGAGCACTGCTGTGCAACAGGACGGAGGGTGCGGCACGGCGGAAACCGGGTGCGTGGGGCGGTCGCGTGCCGGATCATGGCGGCATGTCTGCGAACCCACACGACGCTCTGCCGATCCGGCTCAACGTCGACGACTCCGACTCGCCGTCCGACGTCGTCGACGCGCTGTTCCTCGGCCGCTTCGCGACGGGCGAGCAGCCGTACGCGCACGCGGCCAGCATCGACCGTGTGCGCTCCGGCGTGACCCTGCTGCCGCGCGACGCCCGCGTGCTGCGCGTCGCCCGCGACGACGACCGCAGCGCGACGCTCGCCGAGGGCGACGGCTGGACCCTGCTGGTCTCCCGCTGGAACCGGGGCGCGGACGTCACGGTGACCGCGACCACCGCCGAGCTGGCGGCGAAGGTGCTGAACGAAGCCACGGACGGCGCGGCCGACGAACCGGAGCCGCAGCCGGAGAACGTGACGATGGGCTTCTGGTACGTCTCCCCCAGGCGCGGCCCGCACCGCACCACCCGCCAGATCTCCGCGGGTACGTGGGAGGAGATCCGCGCCAACTACACGGCGCCGGTGGCGGATGCGATGGACCGCCTGATGAAGACCACCCCCGAGGACATCGCGGGCCGCCTGCTGCTGCTCCACGGCCCGCCAGGCACCGGCAAGACCTCGGCGCTGCGCACGCTGGCCCGCTCGTGGCGGGACTGGTGCCAGGTGGACTGCGTGCTGGACCCGGAGCGGCTCTTCTCCGACGTCGGCTATCTGATGGACATCGCGATCGGCGAGGAGGACGCGGCGGGCAAGGGCCGCTGGCGGCTGCTTCTGCTGGAGGACTGCGACGAGCTGATCCGCGGCGAGGCCAAGCACACCGCCGGGCAGGCCCTGTCGCGTCTGCTGAACCTCACCGACGGCCTGCTCGGCCAGGGCCGCAACGTCCTGGTCGGCGTCACCACCAACGAGGACCTGGAACGGCTGCACCCCGCCGTGGTCCGCCCCGGCCGCTGCCTGGCCCGCATCGAGGTCGGCAGGCTGACCCGGCCGGAGGCGGTGGCCTGGCTGGGCAGCGAGGTCCCCGACCGGGAGGGTGCCGTGGGCCGGGACGGGGCGACGCTGGCGGAGCTGTACGCGCTGCGCCGGGGCACGTCGCCGACGTCGGTACCGGGGGCGCGGGACGGGGCGGACGCGGGGCTGTATCTGTAGCGCGCGGTTCAGGTGCTTTGATGGTCGTATGACCCTGTTCGTCGGGACTTCGGGGTGGCAGTACAAGGACTGGCGGGACCTCGTGTACCCCACCGGGACTCCGACGCGGCTGTGGCTGGAGGAGTACACGCGGCTCTTCGCCACCGTGGAGATCAACAACGCGTTCTACCGGCTGCCGTCCCGGGAGACCTTCGAGTCCTGGCGCGACCGCGTGCCCCCGGACTTCGTGGTCGCGGTCAAGGCCAGCCGGTACCTGACCCACATCAAGCGCCTGAAGGACCCCGAGGAACCGGTGCACCGCCTGATGTCCCACGCGGCGGGCCTCGGAGACCGCCTGGGCCCGGTCCTCCTCCAGCTCCCGCCGACCCTGCGCGCCGACCCGGCCCTGCTGGACGCCTGCCTCGCCCGCTTCCCCGCCGGCACCCGGATCGCGGTCGAGCCCCGCCACGACTCCTGGTGGACGCCTGCGGTCCGCCGGGTACTGGAGTCCCGGGGCGCCGCCCTGTGCTGGGCCGACGTCCTCGCCCGCCCGGTGACCCCGCTCTGGCGCACCGCCGACTGGGGGTACGTCCGCTTCCACCAGGGCCGTGCCCAGCCCTGGCCGCGCTACGGCCGGCGCTCTCTGGAGACGTGGGCCGACCGCATCGCGACCACCTGGTCCGACGCCCTCGACGTGTACGCGTACTTCAACAACGACCCGGGGGGCGCGGCGGTGGCGGACGCGGTGGCCTTCGGGAGGGTGGCGAAGAGGGCGGGGCTGACGGTGACGCGCACGCCGGGTCAGCTGACGCAGAGTCGGCGCTGAACTCCTCAGCCCCCTCCGCCACGTCCCCTCCTCACCCCTCCCCGTAAGCCGCCCGCAGGGCATCCCGCACGGCGGCGAGCGCCGCGGCCTCGTCCAGCCCGAGCCGCCGGACCCGCTCCACGTAGGCCTGAGCGGCAGCCGCCGCTTCCCGCACCGCCGCCGAGCCCGCGGCAGCCACGAACGTCCCGTTGCGGCCCCGCGTCTCGATCACCCCGTCCGTCTCCAGCGCCCGGTACGCCTTGGCCACCGTGTTCACCGCGAGCCCCAGCGACTCGGCCAGCCCCCGCACCGTCGGCAGCCGGTACCCCACCGGCAGCTCGCCGGACCGGGCCTGCTCGGAAATCCGCGCCCGCACCTGCTCGTACGGCGGCGCGCTGTCGTCGATGTGGATCTTCAAGGTCACGGGCCGATTGTCCCGCACCCGCCGGAAAATGAGAGGCATCCGGGCGCGGTCCCGCATAGCGTGCGGCCCCATGACCGTGATCGTGCGCGACCTGCGCGTCGAAGTACAGGCCGACACCGAGGGCTTCGCCCGGGTTCGCCGGCTCGCCCTTCCGTACATCCTGTTCACCGCGGAAGCCGTCCGCCACGCCGTCACCCACACCCACCCCGACGCCCATTTCCGGTCGCTCGTCGCGGAGGAGGACGGCGAGGTGATCGGCACGGCCCAGGTCGGCCTGGTCCAGGAGAGCCCCGAGCCGGGACAGGGCTTCCTCAACATCTACGTGCGTCCGGACCGGACCCACCGCGGTGCCGGCCGGCTCCTGGTGCGGGCCGCCGAGGAGTACCTGGTGGCCCGGGGTGCGACCAAGCTGTTCTCCTGGATCCTCGACGAGCCGGGCAACCGTGCCTTCGCCGAGCGGCACGGCTACACAAGGAGGCGTTCGGCGCACTTCCTGCGGCTGGACCTGGCGCACAGCGCCCTTCCGCCGCTCCAGGACCCGCCGCCGGGCGTCGAGCTGCGCACCGCCGCCGACTTCGCGGACGACCCGCGCCCGCTGTTCGAACTGGACGCGGAGACGACGGCGGACGAACCGAGCGACACCGGCTCCGCGCTCACGGACTACGAGGCCTGGGTCGAGCAGTACTGGGAGCATCCGCTGCTGGACCGCGACCTGACCGTGGCCGCGGTCGTCGACGGCCGCCCGGCCGCCTTCAGTGTGGCCTACACGGACGGCGGCACCCGATACTCCACCGCGATGACCGGCACCGCCCGCGCCTACCGCGGCCGCGGCCTGGCCAAGCTGGCCAAGCTCCACTCCCTGCACCGCGCCCGCGCCGCCGGCTGCACCGAGGCCTTCACGGGCAACGACGCGGGCAACGAACCCATGATCGCGATCAACAAGTGGCTCGGGTACGATATCTGCGCGACGGAGGTGCGCCATGTCCGCGAAATCGGCTGAGGCCCGGGGCCAGGTGGAGGTCGTCCTGACCAAGGCCGGCCGCACGAAGATCCGGTACAAGAGCATGCTCATGGAGGACAACGGCACCCGCGTCACCGTCCGGGCCCCCTGGGCGGGCGCCGGCGTCCGCGACTTCGGCTTCGTACGCTTCGAGCCGGGCGACGTCTTCACCGAGTACTACTGGCGGGACCGCTGGTACGCGGTGAAGGAGGTCCGCGCCGCGGACGGTGCGGTCAAGGGCTGGTACTGCGACATCACCCGTCCGGCGGTCCTGACCGGCACGGAACTGGTCGTCGAGGACCTCGACCTGGACCTGTGGCGCTCCGCCGACGGCCACGACGTACGACGGCTGGACGAGGACGAGTTCGCCGAGAGCGGCCTAGCACGGACGGACCCGGAGGCCGCCGCTGCCGCCGTGTCCGCACTCGACGAACTGGAGGCGCTGGCCCGCGGGGACGGCTTCGGCGCCCTGCTGTCCTGACACGGGCACCGTCGGGTCGGGCTCACACCGTCGCCACCACCGCGTACCGCTCGTCGTCCACGGCCTTCCCCCACAGCGGCGCGTCACCCGACAGCCGCTCCACGCGCACGTGCCCGGCAAGCGGCTCCAGCAGGCCAGTGACCCGGTCGGCGGACATACCGACCGGGGAGACCGTCCCCCACACCCCCTCCACCAGCACGAACCGTCCTCCCGGCCGCAGCAGCCCACGCCAGTGCCGCAGGGCGCGGGCCGGGTCGGGCAGCGTCCACAGCACGTGCCGTACGAGCACGACGTCGAAGCGCTGCTCACCGACCGGGGGGACCGCCGCGTCTCCGACCAGGACCACCGCGTCACGCCCGGCCAGCTTGGCCCGGGCCTGCTCCGCCATCGGCGGGGACAGGTCGACACCGGTGACGCGGTGCCCCCGCTCGGCGGCGAGCAGCGACAGGCTGCCGGTGCCGCAGCCGAGGTCCAGGACGTCGCAGGCACGGTCGGGGAGCCAACCCTCGAGCCTGGCCGCCCAGGCCGCGCGCACCTCCGGGTCGCGCAGCCCGTGGTCCGGCTCCCCGTCGAAGGAGACGGCCTCGGCGTCCCAGTCGACACGGAGCGTGTTCACCCGATCACTCCTGTTTGCCATGCCCCAAGAGTGACACCCGCCACTGACAACCGAATCGTGACAGCCGCCACTGACAGACCAGCACCGATGAGGAACTCTCCCCGAAAGGGTCTACCCCGTGACATCACGGAGCCCGGTAGGCACCGAAGGAGGCAGCCATGCGCCGCATGACCGTGCAGAAGCCCCCGAAGAGGACGGACGCCCGCCGGCTCCGCGAGGAAGCCGAGGAGCACCCTGCGGGGCGACCCGAGGTGCGCAAGGACATCGCACGCACCTGGTGGCCGGACGGGTGAGACGCCGGGGCCGGTGAGGCGCGCCGGTCAAGCCGCACGGTACCTACCTGATCGCAGCCTGAGCACTCCCTTAACGCAACCATAAGGTTCTCCGCCGACCGCCCTCAGCAGGCGATTTCCCGCTTTCTTGGGGCTAGCTTCGGATCACTCCCCACGGGATTTTCCGGGGCCTGTACGGCGGCTCAGGCCGGACAGGCCCCGGCGAGGGTCAGCTGAACGCCGACGCGCAGGTGGTGGCGGTGGCGTGCGCCGGGTCGAGGGCGTTGGCCACCTCGTGGAAGGCGATCCGGTCGAACAGCCCGATCGCGACGTGTTCGGAGAGGTCGAGCGGGCACAGGTCCTGCAGCAGGACGTTGGTGACGTTCGAGCCGCTCAGGTACTGGTCGTGCCAGGGCGTGGCCACCTCGTCGTACTTGGTGGCGACGACCGTGTAGCGGACGCCGGGGACGGTGTCACCGCCCGCGTTGAGCTTGGCGAGGAAGGCGGACCCGGCGATCTGGTCTGCGAGGCCGGGGGTGGTGGCCTTGATCAGGTCCTCGGCGCCGGGGAAGTACGGCAGCAGGTTGGTGAGGCCGTTCAGCGTGGTGCCGTGGTTGTCGGGGGCGATGCCGACGAGGGCGTTCACCTTGGCGGCTCCGCCGAGGAACTTCAGGTAGTAGCGGGGCATCATGCCGCCCTGCGAGTGGCCGACGAGGTCGGCCTTGGTGGCGCCGGTCGCGGCGAGCACCTTGTCGACGTAGGCCGAGAGTTGCTCCGCCGACTTGTCGATGGGGCCGAGGCCGTAGAAGAGGGGGACGCCGGACAGCTTTCCGTAGTCGAGGGAGTAGACGCAGTACCCGCGGTCCTTCAGGTACGGGGCGAGGGACAGCCAGTTGTCGACGGAGTTCCCCAGCGTGCCGTGGACCAGGACGACGGGGCGGGGGTGGGCGGCGGACGGCTTGCACGAGTAGTCGTTCCAGCCACTTTCGGAGGTCGCTGTGGCGGTGGAGGCGTGGGCGGTGGCGGCGGGGACGGTGACGACGGCGGCGGTCAGGAGCAGCGCGGCCAGGGGTCTGAGCACTCTCTTCCAGGGCAGCATCGGGTGATCTCCTTGCGGCTCAAGGGAGTTCGACGGCCTTACGCCCTGTGATCCGGATCACGGGATGCTGTTCACTCGTCAAGTTACGGATGAGTAGCAGAAGTGTGAAGTTGCGTGTCAGTAAAAACTTCCAGTGATAACCAGCGGTTCGCTCGACCGTCAGTGGACCCTCACCAGGCAGGCCTGATCGGACCGTAGGGAGCGACACGCCCCAAAAGCCCCCACAACACGCGGACTTCACCCTCGCCCAGCAGTTCGACCCACTCGCCCACGGCCTCGGCCGCCGCCTCCTCCGCCGCGCGGGTGCAGGCCCAGCCGCGCCCGGTCAGCACGATCAGCCGGGCGCGCGCGTCCTCGGGGTGCGGGCGCCGTTCGGCGTACCCCTTGCGCACGATCTCGTCGACGAGCTGACTGGCGGCCTGCTTGGTGACCCCGAGGTGAGCCGCGAGGTCGGTCACCGTCGCCCCGTCCGGGGCGAGCCGCGCGAAGGCGAAGCCGTGCGCGGGCCGCAGCCCCTCGAACCCGCGGGCCGCGACCCCGTCATGGATGCGTTGTGTGAGCTCGCCGGCGGCGGCGAGCAGGGCTGCGGACAGGGCCATGGCTTCGGTGTTCTGCACGGAGGCATTGAAACACCCTTGACGAATCGGTCAAGCAGCTTGACTATGAAGATATAGTCAAGCTGCTTGACCATCTGATCCCGATCCGCCCCATCCGGAGGCCCGGCCATGCCCGTCATCCGCTCGTCCGAAGCCAAGACCCACGAGATCCACGGCGCCCGCTTCGTCTCGTACGCCACCCCCCTCACCGGCAGCAAGGAGCTGTGCGCCTGGCGCGGCGAGTTCCCGGCCGGGATCACGGCCCCCGCCCACACCGTCAACCGCGAGGAGATCCTCCACCTGCTCATCGGCGAACTGCTGGTCACACTCGACGGCCGCACCGAGCGGATCACGGCGGGCGACACGGTGATCGTCAACCCTGGAACAACCCTGGGCGTCGAGAACCCGACCGACCACACCGCGGTCTCCTGGGTCACCACCTCCGTCGGCCTGGAGGCGGAGCTGGCCGACGGCACGCGCATCGTGCCGCCGTGGGCCAACTGAGCCGGGACGCGGACGAGTCACGCGGCCAGCGTCCCCGGCATCACCGCCCGGGGTCCGAACTTCGCCCGCGCGCGGTCCGCGACCTCCTCGATGCGGCGGACCTTCTCGTCCACGGGGTCGAAGGTGAGCTGGCAGGAGGCCTGGTCGGCGGCGGAGAGGCCCTCGGCGCGCAGGGTGAAGGCGCGGACCCTGGCGCGCTGGAGGCCGAGGGCCTCGTACATGCCGTACGCCGTCCTCGTCAGTACCGCCGAGTGCGCGGTCGGCTCCCTGAGGGTGCGGCTGCGGGTGGTCGAAGCGCGGTCGGCGTAGCGCACGGTGAGGGTCAGGGTGCGGCAGACCCTCTCCAGGGCGCGCAGCCGGGCGCCGAGTTCCTCGGCGGCGGACAGGAGCGCCCTGCGGTGGCGGTCCGGGTCCAACTCGTCGAGGACGAAGGGGCGTTCGGCGGCCAAGGAGCAGGAGACCGCGTTCGGGACCACTCGGCCGCGGTCGACGCCGTTCGCCTTCTCGTGCAGGTCGCGGCCCGTCTTCGCGCCCACCAGGCGCCGGAGCGTGGACAGGGGCGCGGCGGCGACCCGGCCGAGGGTGTCGAGACCGTACTCGCACAGGGTGCGGGCGGTGGCGGTGCCGACGCCGGGGAGCGCTGCCACGGGGCGGTCGGCGAGGAACTCCCTGATGGCCGCCGGGTCTTCGGGGACCGCGCAGGTCACCCCCGGCCGTGCGTCGCGCAGGGCCATGCGGGCCAGCAGCGGGCCCGGACCGGCCGCGGTCACGCAGTCGACGCCGTACAGCGCGACGGCGCGGACGCGGATCACCGCCGCCAGTTCGACGGCGGTGCGCCCGAAGTAGCGCTCGGCGCCCCGCAGATCGGCCAGCGCTCCGTCCGGTGGCAGCGCCTCGACGACCGGGGTGAACTCCTCAAGGAGGCCGAGCAGCTCAGGAAACGTCACCTCGTACATCGGCGGCAGCTGGAAACGTACGCAGAGGATGGTCATCCCGCACTCCCCGGACTCTGGTGCCACAACTTCTTCCCACCCGCCGGGTTCTCGCCCGCGGGGCGCAGATCGGCCCAGGGGTGCATCTCGTACCCCGTGGGCATGCGGATCGTCCGGCCCGCGGCCGATTCCCCCTGCCGCTGGGGCGCGGGCTCCGCCAGCCGTGCCGCCACCTCGTCGAGGCCGCCCTCGGCGCGCAGTTCAGCCAGTTCGGCGAGGTTCCAGGCGGCCGATCCCACCACGCTGAGGCTGCGCGGGCCGCGCCGCTGCACCACCCCGCGTACCAGCAGCAGCCAGGAGTGGAAGACGGTGTGCGCGCACGCGTCGTGCGAGTCGTCGAAGAAGGCGAGATCGACCAGGCCCGTGCCGTCGTCCAGGGTGGTGAAGATGACCCGCTTGCCGGACCGGATCGGCGGGGTCTGGGTGGCCGCCTTGGCGCCCGCGACCAGTACCGTCTCGCCGTGCTGGGCCTCGCGCAGCCGGCGCGCCGAGACCACGCCGAGCTCCCGCAGGAACTCCCGGTGGTCGTCCATCAGGTTGCGTGAGGCATCCATGGACAGCACGCCCAGCTCGGCGCTGAGCCGCTCCTGAGAGGTGAGGTCGGGCAGCCCGGCCGGGGCGGTCTTCCGCCCGCCGGAGAGCGGGAGTTGGCCGCCGCCCGCGCCCCGGGCGCCCCGGTGCAGCTCGGACAGGTGCAGTTGCAGGTCGCGGCGGTTGGCGCCGAAGGCGTCCAACGCACCCACCTGGGCCAGCCTTTGAGCGAGCGGCCGGCTGGGCCGGGCCCGCTCCCAGAAGTCCAGCAGCGAGGCGTAGGGCTGCCCGTCGGCGATCCGCCTCGCCTCGGCCTCGCTGATGCCGTGCACGTCGGAGAGGGCGAGGCGCAGCCCCCACACCCCGTCAGATTCAGACACCAGTTCGATCCGATGTGCGACCCCCGACACGTTCACGTCCAACGGCAGGATCGGCACCCCGCGCCGCCGCGCGTCCGCCAGCAGCAGCCGCTTCGGGTACATCCCGGGGTCGTGCGTGAGCAGCCCCGCGTAGAAGGCGGCCGGGTGATGCGCCTTCAGCCACGCCGACTGGTACGTGGGCACGGCGAAGGCGACCGCGTGCGCCTTGCAGAAGCCGTAGGAACCGAAGGCCTCGATGATCTCCCAGGTCCGCTGGATCGTTTCCGCGTCGTAGCCGTTCGCCGCCGCGTGCTGCGCGAACCAGAACCTGATCCGCCCCTGCGACTCCGGATCCGACAGCCCGCGCCGCACCCGGTCCGCCTCGCCGCGTCCGCAGCCGGTCATGATGTCGACGATGTCGATGATCTGCTCGTGGAAGACGACGACCCCGTAGGTCTCCCTCAGCGGCCGCTCCAGATCCGGATGCGGACAGCGGATCGGCGCCCGCCCGTGCCGGGCCTCGATGAACGGCCGCACCATGTCGGCGGCGACCGGACCGGGCCGGAACAGCGAGATGTCGACGACCAGGTCGTGGAAAGTGGCCGGCTGGAGCCGCCCCACCAGGTCCCGCTGGCCCGGCGACTCGATCTGGAAGCAGCCCAGCGTCTCGGTTGAGCGGATCAGCCGGTACGTCGCAGGGTCGCCGGGCGGCAGGGCGTCCAGGTCGACCTCGGTGCCCGTCGCCCGCTTCACCTCCGCGACCGCGTGCGCCATCGCCGACTGCATCCGCACGCCCAGCACGTCCAGCTTGAGCAGTCCGAGGTCCTCCACGTCGTCCTTGTCGAACTGCGACATGGGGAAGCCCTCGCCGCTGGTCGGCATGACCGGCGTACGGGTCAGGAGGGAGGCGTCGGAAAGGAGCACTCCACAGGGGTGCATGGCGACTCCGCGCGGGAGGGCGTCGAGGGCCTCGACCAGCTCCCAGAGCCTGCCGTACCTCGCCCCTTCTCGTTGGTACTCCCCCGCCAGCTCCCTCAGCTCGGGCAACTCCTCCAGAGCCGCGCGCGCGTCACGTGCCCGGATGTGCGGGAAGGACTTGGCGATGCGGTCGATCTCGGCCGGATCCATGGACAGGGCCGCGCCCACGTCCCGGATCGCGTGCCGGACCCGGTACGTCTCCGGCATGGCGACCGTCGCGACCCGCTCGGCGCCGAACCGGTCGATGATCGCCCGGTAGACCTCCAGACGGCGTGCGGACTCCACGTCGATGTCGATGTCGGGCAGCACGACCCGCTCCTTCGACAGGAAGCGTTCCATCAGCAGCCCGTGCTCGACGGGATCGGCGTGCGCGATGCCGAGCAGGTGGTTGACGAGACAGCCCGCGCCGGAGCCCCGGGCGGCGACCCGGACACCCATGTCCCGTACGTCGTCCACGACCTGAGCGACCGTCAGGAAGTATGAAGCGAACCCGTGGTGGGCGATGATGTCCAGCTCCCGGTGCATCCGCTCCCAGTACGCGCGCTTCCCGGAGTAGCCGCGCAGCACCATCCCCGCCGCCGCCCGCGAGGCCAGCGCCCGCTGGGCGGTGCGGCGGCCGGCGCCGACCAGGTGCGGTTCGGGGAAGTGGACGGTGCCGATGCCGAGGTCGTCCTCGGGGTCGACCAGGCACTCCGCCGCCGTCGCCCGGGTCTGTTCCAGCAGGCGGTGGGCGGTGTCGCGCCGGTAGCCCGCGGCCTCCACGACCCGCTCGGCGACGCGCAGCATCGCCTCCGCGTCCTTCAGCCAGGCCTCGCCGGAGTCCAGCTCCTTGGCGGGATCGACGGGGACCAGCCGGCGGGCGGCGTCCAGGACGTCGGCGACCGGGCCCTGGCCGGGGTCGGCGTACCGTACGGCGTTGCTGAGCACGGGCCGGATCCGCTGCTCGGCGGCGAAGCCGACGGTGCGGGCGGCCAGGCGCAGGGAGCCGGGGCCGGTTCCCTTGCGGCCGTGCCAGACGGCCTCCAGACGCAGGGCGTCGCCGTAGGCCTCGCGCCAGGGCACGAGGAGCTTCGCGGCCCGGTCGGGGCGGCCCGCGGCGAGGGCGCGGCCGACGTCGGAGGCGGGCCCGAGCAGGACGGTCAGGCCGTCGGCGTGGTTGTCGGACCAGGGCAGCAACGGGGTGCCCTCGGCGGTGTGGGCGGCGGTGACCAGCCGGCACAGGTCGGCCCAGCCGCGGGCCCCGTCCCGGGCGAGGAAGGTCACGCGGGGTGTCGACTCGTCGATGAAGGCACCACCCCGGACGGGGGTACGGCGCCGTTCCGTCGAGACGGCCGCGTCTCGTCGTACGGCACCGGCTCGATGTCCATCGCCCTCGCCTTGTACGGCATCGTCCCGGCGGACTGCGGAGCCACCCCCTCGTACGTCCCCTCGCGCAGCCCCCTCCGGCTCCCCCACCGCCAGCTCCGCGCCGAACAGCGGGCGGACGCCCGCCTTCGCGCAGGCCTTGGCGAAGCGGACCGTGCCGGCGAGGGTGTCGCGGTCGGTGAGGGCGAGGGCGTCCAGGCCGCGTTCGGAGGCGCGCTCGGCCAGCCGCTCGGGGTGCGAGGCGCCGTAGCGCAGGGAGAACCCGGAGACGGTGTGCAGATGCGTGAAACCCGGCACACGCACCTCCCGTACTCGTGAGCCCCGACCGACTCTCGAACATCAGTTCCCTACTCGCACCCCCACCATACCCCCATCCCCGAACATCTGTACGACAGGCGTTCGGGCGCGTCCCACCTGCGCAAACGTGAAAGTCCCGCCCCTCGCGCGAGGGGCGGGACGTGCCGGAGGCCGTGCGCTCGGCGGATCAGCCGATCCGGGCTCCGGTCGCCGACAGGGCCTGGGTGACCGGCTGGAAGAAGGTCTCGCCGCCGGTGGTGCAGTCGCCGCTGCCGCCGGAGGTCAGGCCGATGGCGTTGCCGCCCGAGAAGAGGGAGCCGCCGCTGTCACCGGGCTCGGCGCACACGTCGGTCTGGATGAGACCGCTGACCGTGCCCTCCGAGTAGTTCACGGTGGCGTTCAAGCCGGTGACCGTGCCGGAGTGGACGTGGGTCGTCGAGCCGCTGCGGGTGACCTTCATACCGACGGTGGCCTCGGCCGCGCCGGTGATCTGCTGGGCCGAGCCGTTGTAGAGGTCGACCTCGCTCGGGTGGCCGGTGTCGGAGGTGTACTTCACCAGGCCGTAGTCGTTGCCCGGGAAACTGGACTGCTCGTTCTTGCCGATCACGTTGCCGGAGGAGTCCGACCAGGTGGAGATGGCCTCGGTGCAGTGCCCGGCGGTCAGGAAGTAGGGCTGCCCGTTCTTGACCACGTCGAAGCCGAGCGAGCAGCGCCCGCCGGAGCCGCTGATCGCGTCGCCGCCCGCGAGGAAGGGCTTGAACTCCCCCGCGACACGCTTGAGTTCGGCCGTGCCACCGAGCCCGTCGACCACCTCGGTGAGCTTGGCCCACTCCGCCCCGGAGACCGTCTTGTCGGCCGTGACGACGACCTTGCCGGTGACCGGGTCGGTGGCCCACGAGGTGCCGGGGATGGTGGCCTCCCGCTTCAACGTGGTGCGGGCGCCGTCGAGTTCGGCGAGCGAGTGCGCGACGACTCTGGCCTTGGCGCCGGCAGCCTCGACGGTCTTGGCGGCGGTCTCGTCGAGCACGTTCACGACGAGGCTCTTCGCCTTCGCGTCGTAGTACGCGCCCGCCGTGTCGGCGCCGAGCTCGTCGACGAGCGTGGTGGCGAGCTTTCCGGCCGCCGGGGCCGAAAGGATCTGCGGCGCGGCGGTCTTCGAGGGCTCGCCGGCGTTCGCACTCTGGAAGGTGACTCCCGCGGCGACCAGTGCGGCGATGCCCGCGCCCGCCACGACTGCCCGCCGCCGGGGTATGCGTCGGTGCCTCAACTCACGTCCTCCTGTGGGGGGCCGGTCCGGGAGTCGTGGGGAACTCGCGGACCGGCAGGCTGGTTGACGGGCGCCCACTCTTCCGAACCGCACAGGGAGCACGCAAGGCCGACTTCAGCAGGCGCGTGTGCTCCCCAGGGGCAAGAGTGAGCCCCCGCACGCGGGGGTTGCGTGCGGGGGCTCACCCGGAGCCGATCCGGGAGCCGACCCGTGAGAGCCGGCCTGGAGGGATCGTCAGCCGACACTCACCCCGTACGCGCTCAGCGCCTCGGTGACCGGCTGGAAGAAGGTCGTACCGCCGGAGGTGCAGTTGCCGCTGCCGCCGGAGGTCAGCCCGTAGGCCACGGAACCCGCGTACAGCGGGCCGCCGCTGTCGCCGCCCTCGGCGCAGACCGTGGTCTGGATCAGGCCGGAGACGACGTCACCGCCGCCGTAGTTGACCGTGGCGTTCAGCGCCGTGACCCGGCCGCTGTGGGTGCCGGTGGTCGAGCCGCGGCGGTAGACGGTCGTGCCCACCGACGGGGTGGCCGCGCTGGAGATGGTCTGGCTGCCGACCGCGCTCGGGTGCGCGACCGAGGAGTTGGTGTAGCGGACCAGCGCGTAGTCGTTGCCCGGGAAGCTGTAGCTGACGTTCGTGCCCAGGACGGTGGTGTGGCCGGAGTTGCTGTACCAGGTCGAGGCGACCTCACCGCAGTGACCGGCGGTCAGGAAGTAGTAGGTGCTCCCGCTGTGCACGTTGAAGCCGAGCGAGCAGCGGTAGGAACCGCCGTAGATGGCGTCGCCGCCGGTGATCAGCTTGCTGAACCTGCCGGGGGTGTGCTTGATGGTCAGGGCACCGGCGTTGGCACCGGCCTGGCTCTTGATCTTGGCGATCTCGGCCGCGGAGACGGTGCTGTCGACGGTGACGACGACGCGGTTGGTCTGGCTGTCGACCGCCCAGGCCGTGCCGGGGATGTCCGCCTTGAGCACGGAACTGCTCGCCGTGCTGAGCTGACTGGCGCTGAAGGTCTGCGCGTCACTGGCGTTCGCGCTGGGGACGGCGAACGCGGCTGCGGCCAGGAAGCCGGTGGCCACGGCGATCAGCCGGGTCCGTCTCGCGATGGGGCTGCGGGGGGTGGTGCGCTTGATCCTCACTTTTCGTTCCCTCCCAGGGGAAGTCGGGGGCCCGCGTGGGGTCGGGGCCCGTGAGGCGCAGCCAGGGTGTCAACGCCCGGATTCCGGACACGCCGTGCCCCTGACAAGCGCTGGGGGGAGTATTCGGCCGAACGGCCGGTAGGCGCAAGGGCACCTTTCGGCCGTGCGACTGTGTGCGATCTGTGCCGAGTGTGTGCGTTCTTGATGCGATTCGGGGGTTGACACCCTGTCATGGGCCGCCGAAAAGGGGAGGGTTCAGCGCGGTCGCCGCTCCCCCGCCGCCACGGCGGCGCCCAGCGTGTTCCCCGGTGGCGGGAAAAGGCATATGGAGTGGTCAGTGACGGAGAAGGGCCGTCCGTCCACGGTGAGGCCGTCGGCGCCGGTGGCGGTGAGCACCACCGCGTCGCCGTCCACGGTCCAGGGGCCGGGGATGTCCGGAAGTCGTCCCTCCGGATAGTCCTCCATCCAGTGCGTGCCGATGAGGGCGGGCGGTCCGCAGGGCGCGGACACGGCGTCCGCACGGTCCTCGTCCCACCGCTTCCCCTTCTCGGCTGCGTCCGTCGTCATGTGATCAGACCTTCCCCGTGCTGATCGGCATTCGCAGGGATTCATCCCTTCCATTCCGGGGCGGGCAGCCCGAGGTGCGAGCGCAGCGTGGTCCCCTCGTAGGCGGTGCGGAACGCGCCACGCTCCTGGAGCAGCGGCACCACCCGGTCCACGAACTCGTCGAGTCCGCCGGGCGTGAGGTGGGGGACGAGGACGAAGCCGTCGGCGGCGTCCCGGCGCACGTACTCCGCGAGCCCGGTGGCCACCGCGTCCGGCGTGCCGACGAAGGACTGGCGGCCGCCGGCCTCGCCGACGGTCTCGGCGGCCCGCTCCCGCGCCTCGGCGGCGGTGTCGCCGAGGACGACGGTGACGCCGGGCATGATCTTCAGGTCGTCCGGTGCGCGGCCGTACTTCTCCAGACGGCGCTTGACGTCCGCGTAGAAGGAACGTCCCGCCTCCAGGGACCCGTGCCGGGTACCGTGCTCTTTTGGGGAATGCCCCCCGGACCCCCACCCGGAGAGGACCACGTCGGCGCCGGCCGCGGCGAACTCCCGGCCCTCGTCCGAGTCCCCCGCCTGGATCACCACCGGGTGCCCCTGCGGCGAGCGCGGCACGGTGAACTCGCCGGCGATGTCGAAGTGCCGCCCCCGGTGCGCGAACGGCCTGGGCAGCCCGTCCGGCGTCCAGGAGTCCCACAGCTCCCGGGCCACCGCGACGAATTCGGCGGCCCGGGTGTACCGCTCGGCGCGGTCCGGACAGCCGCCGCGCCGGAAGTTCTCGCCGGTGCGGGCGTCCGGGGAGGTCACCACGTGCCAGGCGGCCCGGCCCCCGCTGAGGTGGTCGAGCGTGGCGAGACGGCGGGCGAGTTCGTACGGCTCGCTGAAGGTCGCGTCGACCGTGGCGGCGAGCCCGAGCCGCTCGGTGACGGCGGCGAGGGCGTTCAGCACGGCGAGCGACTCGGGCCGCCCGACCACGTCCAGGTCCTCGATCCGGCCGTTGTGCCCGGGCGGCCGGAGTCCTCCGGTGAGGAAGAAGAAGTCGAACAGGCCGCGTTCGGCGGTGCGGGCCAGGTGCTCGAAGGAGGAGAACTCGATCCGCGGCTTCGAGCTGGGGCCGGCCCGGACGGAGGTGTTGTCGACGCCGGGGAAGCACGCCGCCAGATGCATCCGTTTCCGGAGCCGTACGGTCATGACGCTCCCCCGGTCACGGCGTACTGGTTGGCGGGGCGGGCCAGGCCCAGGTGCTCCCGGAGCGTGCTGCCCGGGTAGAAGGTGCGGAACAGGCCGCGGTGCTGGAGCAGCGCGACGGTGCCGTTGACGAGCCGCTCCAGGTCACGGCGGGGCTCGGCGGGGGTGAGGTGGAAGCCGTCGACGACGCCGTCCGCGTGCCAGGCTGCGATGAGCTCCGCGAGGTCGACGGGGCCGCCCCGGTACAGCGGGCCCTGCGCGGTCTGCCGGGGGCCGCCCCCGCCGTGGCCCGGCTCGGCCGCGTGTTCGCCGTCGCCGAGGTCGACGACCAGGGCGACCAGGACGCGGAGGGTGTCCGGGTCCCGCCCGGACTCGGCGGCCGCGGCCCGCAGCTGGTCGCGTACGGCGGCGGCCTGGGCGGGGTTCGCCGCGCGGACGAGGGCGACGTCGGCGTACCGGGCCGCGGTCGGCCGGGCGGGATCCTCGGTGGCGTCGACCACGCGGACGGGGTGCCCTTGCGGGGGCCTGGGCACGATCGAGGAGCCCCTGACCGAGAAGGCCGAGCCGGTGAAGTCGACGTGGTGCAGCTTGTCCCGGCCGACGAAGCGGCCGGTCGCCACGTCCCGTATCCCGGCGTCGTCCTCCCGGCTGTCCCACAATCGCGCCGCCACGTCGGCGACTTCGCCCGCCTCCCGCCACAGGGCGTCGGCGGGGGCGGCATGGCGGCGGCCGAAGAGGCGGGCCTCGCCCTCGGTGGTCGAGACGTCGATCCGCCAGCCGGCCCGGCCGCGGCTGACCCAGTCGAGGGTGGCGACGGCGGCCTGCACGTGGAAGGGCTCGGTGTGCGTGGTCGTCACGGTCGGGACCAGGCCGATCCGGTGGGTGGCGGGCGCCACCCGGGACAGCACGGCGAGCGCGTCGAGGCCGGGCCGCGCGAAGGTGTCGTCGAGGGTCACGAAGTCGAGCCCGCCGCTCTCGGCGAGCCGGGCCAGCTCGACGTAGGAGCCGGCGTCGTACGCCGACGGCTGGTCGACGGCGGCGGCCAGGTGCAGCAGCGCCCGGCCGGGCGGTGCGGTCATGTGGGGGAATCCTTTCACTGAGCGATCGAGTCTCAGAGCACCTTCGAGAGGAACGCCCGCGTCCGCTCGTGCCGCGGAGCGTCGAGTACGTCGGCGGGCGTGCCCTGCTCGACGATCCGCCCGCCGTCCATGAAGACGACGGTGTCGGCGACCTCGCGGGCGAAGCCGATCTCGTGCGTGACGACGATCATCGTGGTGCCGTGGCGGGCCAGGTCTCTGATGACGTCCAGGACTTCACCGACCAGCTCGGGGTCGAGCGCGGAGGTCGGCTCGTCGAAGAGCAGCAGCTTCGGCTCCAGGGCGCGCGCGCGGGCGATGGCGACGCGCTGCTGCTGACCACCCGACAGCTGCTTGGGGTAGGCCTCGGCCCGGTCGGCGAGACCCACCCGGGCGAGCAGCCTGCGGGCCTGCTCCACGGCCTGCTTGCGGGGCCGCTTCAGCGCGGACACCGGTGCCTCGATGAGGTTCTCCAGCACGGTGAGGTGCGGGAAGAGGTTGAAGTTCTGGAAGACGAAGCCGATCCGGGTGCGCTGCCTGAGCACCTCGCGCTCGGGCAGCTCGTACAGCTTGTCGCCGGACCGGCGATAGCCCACCAGGGCGCCGTCCACGCTGATCGCGCCCCGGTCCGCCTTCTCCAGGTGGTTGACGGTGCGCAGCAGCGTCGACTTGCCGGAGCCTGAGGGGCCGAGGACGACGGTGACCTCACCGGCGCGCACCTGCAGGTCGACGCCCCTGAGGACCTCGAGCGGGCCGAAGCTCTTGTGGACGGACCTGATGTCGACCATGACGCTCATCGCGGGACTCCTCGGGGTCGGTTGGTGGACGGGACGGCTCATGCGGCGGCGCGACACGCCAGGTCCCGCAGGAACTCCAGCGCGGCCCGGGCGGTGGCGTCGTTCTGCCGGAAGGCGGGCCCGCCGGTGCGCGGCCGGGTGAAGGCGCCGGGGGTGCGGCCGTCGGTGTACGGGCCGAGGGCGAAGCGCCGGGGGTGCGGCCGGCCGGCCCGGTCCAGGATCCGTCCGTCGGCGGGGTCCACCCGGAGCAGCCCGTCGGGGGTCTCGGCGGCCCCGTCGGCGTGCAGCTCGCGCAGCAGGGTGTCGCGGGCCCGCCCGACGGCGGGCTCGGGCAGCCGCGCCTCGACCAGCGCCCGGGCCTCGACGGAGAAGCCGGGCACGGTGGGGCTGGACGCGCGGAACACCCCGTCCGCGGCGGTGACGGTCATGCCGGCGCCGGCGAACCGCAGCAGGCCCGCCCGGGACAGGGCGAGCATCTGCCGCAGCCGCGGTCCGGGCGGCCCGGAGGCGAGGTAGCTGAAGAAGCCGTGCCACCAGGGGCCGACGGAGCCGAGCCGGATCAGCTGCCCGTAGACGGAGAGCAGCCCGAGGAAGACCGCCAGGTCGGCGCTGTGCCGGGCGTCGTGGCGGCGGTTCAGGTCGCCCTCGATGTACTCCCGCAGCCCGTCCTGGAACTCCTCGTGCGAGGCGTACCGCACCCCGTCCAGCGGCTGGTCGAGCGCGGCGAGGTCGAGCCGGTCGGCGGGGTCCGGCACGGCGGACGCGACGAGGGCCTGGAGATCGGCGGCGTCTCCGGCCGTGTACTTCTCCTCGAAGTCGGTCCAGGCGATGGCCGTCCGCTCGGGGTGGGCGGTGAACAGCCGGTGGTAGTGCGCGAAGCCCAGCTCCTTCTCCACCAGCGGCCACACGTCCCGCCGGAAGTCGAAGCCCTCCGGCCGGGCGAGGAGTTCCCCGGTCTCGGCGGGCCCGAAGAAACGGGGCAGCGGGGGCCGTTCGCCGGTCCAGTCGTAGCCGATCTTGGAGTGGTACGGGACTCCGCGCCGGGAGCCGACGTACACCACCGGCTCCCGTCCCGAGGGCAGGTACGCGCCCCCCTCGTACCTTCCGCCGCGTCCCTCGGTGAGCAGCACCATCAGGTCGACGAAGGCCAGCCCGAAGCCGCGGACGAGGACGGGTTCGCCGGGCTTCAGCACCGTCAGGTCGCTGTCGGCGGTGAAGTCGGGCGGAAGGTGGACCAGGCCGTGGGTACCGGCGTACGCGGTCAACTCGGCCTGGTCGGCGTCGGGTTCGGCGTCGAGGTGGCCGAGGGTGAGGACGACGAGGTCGGCGAGGAGCGGGCGCGGGCGGCCCTCCAGCCAGACCTGCTGGCGGCCCTCGCGCGGGCCGCTGACCCGCAGGGCGCGCCGGGGGTGGTGGTGCACGGTGACGCCCGGCGGCAGGTCGGCCACCGCCCGGTCGTACACCCAGCGCAGGTAGTCGCCCTGGATCCGCCGGTCCGCGAAGGTGCGTCCGTCCAGGCCCGCCCACTCGTGCAGGGTGGGGCCCTCGCGCACGGGGCCGGCCATCTCCACCGTCTCGTCGGTGAACATGGTCACGTCCTCGGCGTGCGAGTTCATCCACAGCAGCGGGGACTGCGCCGCCCGCCAGATGCGTCCGGCGCCCGGCGGGTGCGGGTCGACGAGATGGATGTCGAGGCCTCGACCGGCGTACAGCCCGGGCGCGTTGGCGGCGATGCGCTCCAGCAGACCGGTCCCCCGCGGCCCGGCGCCGACGATCACCAGCGACGGCCTGAAGGCGCTCACCGGGTGCGCTCCGAACCGCGCGCGTAGTGCCTCTCCACGTAGTACTGGCCGGCACTGAGCACCGAGGTGACGACGGTGTACCAGATCGTGGCCACCATCAGCAGCGGGATGACCTGGTAGGTGCGGTGGTAGATCAACTGCGCCGAGAACAGCAGGTCGTTGACGGCGATGACACTGACGATGGAGGTGCCCTTGAGGGTGCCGATCAGCATGTTCCCGGCGGGCGGCACGATGGAGCGCATGGCCTGCGGCAGCACGATCCGCCGCAGGCGGCGCCGGCGGCTCAGGCCGAGCGCCTGGGCGGCCTCGATCTGGCCGTGGTCGACGGAGAGGATGCCGCCGCGCACCACCTCGGCGGCGTAGGCGGCCTCGTGCAGGGTGAGGCCGACGACGGCGACGGCGACCGGGCCGAGCAGGTTGACGGTCCTCACGCCGAAGACCTGCGGGTACAGCGCCCCGATGTTGAACCACAGCAGCAGCTGCACCAGGATCGGGATGGACCGGAACAGCCACACGTACCCCCAGCTCACCGCCCGCAGCACGGGGTTGGCGGAGAGCCGGAACGCGGCGAGCAGGGTCCCCAGGGCGAAGCCGAGGACCATCACCACCGCGGTCAGCCACAGCGTGAGCCACAGGCCGCGCAGGATGGAGCCCGAGGTGAAGTAGTCGGCGACGACGTCCCACTGGAACGCCTCGTTGCGCAGGAGGGAGTTGACCGCGAGGCCGAGCAGCGCGAGAACGACGGCGGCGGCGGTCCACTGGCCGGTGCGCCGCCGCGGCACGATCCGTGGGACGTCCGCCCGCTCCGGTATGTCAGGTGCGGCGGGGACTTTGGCGAGGGTGTCGGAAGACATGGGAAGGCTCCGTGACGCAGGTCGAACACGGGTGGGTGCCTTCACACGGACGCGCCGTGCGGCGCGCTACGGCCGAGCCCCTCAGCAGGGCCGTCCATCGACTCTACGGGGCCGTTTCCCCTCACTGTCAAGGCCGTCCGTCATGTGAGCCGCTCGTCTCAAGTCGGTTGACGCGGAACCGGATGCCTGTTCCACTTGGCCCATGCATCCACAGCAGTGGCTGGTCACCCGCTCCCACATCGACTTCGGTCGCGTGTGGTCCTGTTCCTGTTGAGCCGACCCCACTGCGCGCCCTGATCCCGTGATCCGGCGGGGCGCCTTCCGCGTTCTCCCTCCTTCGCCTTCACACGCGCACCCCTCCCCTCGCGCTCCGCATGCCTTCCGCTTCCAGGAGACCGCTCACGATGCGTACGCCCACGCATACCCGTAAACGACATTTCGTGCCTTTTGCACTGATCACCTCGGCAACGCTGCTGCTCACGGCATGCGGTTCGGGCTCGGGCGACTCCGCCGACGCCGTGGGCGCCGCGGCCCAGGCCGACAAGGTCCCCACCACGGACGTCGTCTCCGGCGTCCGGAAGGACGAGGCGGCCGCCGAGCTGCTGCCCGCAGGCACCACCGGCCTCACCGCCGCCATCAGCGTCAACGGCACCCCGCCCGGCACCACCTACCTGGACGACGGCAAGACGCTGACGGGCCAGGACGTCGACTTCACCAAGGCCGTCGCGAAGGTACTGGGCATCAGGCTCAAGGTGGAGCAGGCGAGTTTCGAGGCGATCCTGCCCGCCCTGGGCAGCGGCAAGTACGACTTCGGCGCGAGCAACTTCGGCGTCACCGACGAACGCCGCAAGAACATCGACTTCGTCACCTACATCAACGACGGCCAGGGCTTCGCCACCCGCAGGGACAGCAGGCTGCCGAAGGTCACCGACCTCAGGCAGCTGTGCGGCCTGAACGTCGCGACCGGCGCCGGCACGACCTTCGAGGCCACCCTGGAGGAGAACGAGAAGGTCTGCGCCGACGCGGGCAAGAAGGCGTACCACGTGCAGACCTACGCCGAGTCCAGCGCGATCTGGTCCTCCCTCCAGCAGGGCCGCAGCGACATCGTGATGTACACCATCAACGGCCTGCGCTACGCCGTGACCCACCAGCCGGGCCTGAGGTTCCTCAACGAGTACCACCGCCTCGACGTCGGCTTCGCCTTCAAGAAGGGCACGAAACTGGCACCGGCCTTCCGGGCGGCGGTGAACAGGCTCATCGCCGACGGGACGTACGAGAAGATCCTGAAGAAGTGGGGTACGACGGGCTCGGCGATCAGCGAGTCGCAGGTCTCCCCACCGGAACCGAGGAACTGAAACGGCCGGGGTCCCGTCACAGCCCGCAGTCGCAGCAGGAGCAGCACTCCAGGCACTCGCAGCACTTACAGGCCTCGCAGCACGAGCAGTCGCAGTCGTTGCAGCAGCCCTTCCGCTTCTTCCGCGACCAGGGCCCCTCGTACTCGTCGGCGCAGCACACCTTGCAGGTGCAGCACAGTCCGAGGGCGACGGCGCACCCGGCCCAGAAACCCCGCTTGTCCGGGCGCGGCGGCTCGCCGCCGAAGGGGTTGCCGTACGGGTTGCCCGGCGCCTGGGGCGCGTGGTGACCCGGGGGCGGACCGAAGGAGGCCTCGGGGGCGTGCCCGCAGGACCGGGTCCCGAACGCCCGGTCCACCGAGCGCCGCAGCTCGTGCACGAGCAACAGGTGCGCCAGCTTCCCGTCCTCGAACTCGACCTCCCGCAGAGCGAGCCGGATGCCGTGCAGGGCGTCGTCGGCGAGCCGTCGGGCCTCGGCGAGGGAGGTACCGGTCGCGGTGAGCGGGTTCCAGGCGCCGCAGGCGGCGTCGGCCGCGCGGTCCTCCACGGCGTCCAGGAGGTGGGCCAGCCGTCCGAAGAGCCGGCCGGCCTCGGCGAGGGGGGCGGCGTTGCCCGGCCGCCCGGCCAGGACGGCGGTGTGCGCGAAGGCGGCGGCGGTGGCCGTCTCGGTCGGCTCGGTCACGGTCAGGACCGGCGTCCCCGGGCCCGCGAGGGCCTCGATGCCGAGCTGCCGGTCGACGGCGTCGACGAGCACGGCGGTGTCGAACCCGACGTCCGCACCGGTGCGGACGCCCGCGCGTCCCCAGTTGACGGCGACCCGGCGGGCGGCGCGCGCGACCGGCCTGCGGGCCAGCAGTCCGTCCCCGTCGGCGACATGGTCGCGCACCTTGGCCGAGGCCAGCACCAGCGAGACGGCCGCCGCGAGCCGCGCGCCCTCGCCCCGGGCCACGGAGGCGGTGCGCATCCCGCGCAACGGACACGGGCCGGCCGTACGCCGCAGGCGACTGTCTGGCCGGGCCTGAGCCTCCGTCAAAACCGATATGAGAAGACCGTCATAGTTCGTCACGATTCGCGCGAATTGCCCGTGATCCCCGCGCAATGCGAGGCACAGCCCGCACAAATGGGCCATCCACTGGGTTTTGAGGCTTTCCCCGAGCCGGTGACTACAGGGCCTGACGATTCCGAACACGACGATCCCCCGCGGTGTGATGCGATGTTGAGCTGCGGCATCGTATCGGCCGACTGTCGGTTGATAGCAGCCGCCGCGCTCACCCGGACGCACTACATGTCACCCGTACGCCGCCGACAATCATATTTCACTCCCAGTCAGCAGCCGTGTAGAGCACGACCCTTGGGGCACACGGGCTCTCGACGGATTCGCTGTGCACCAGTACCGTCACAAACCCCCCGCGCGGCGTCTATCCACTTGGCGCACCGTCCGCATCATGGATGACCATAGGGATGCGGAAAGCAAGAATGACCGCTGTGAGAGGAGGCGTCCATGGGATCGGTACGCAAGGCGAGTGCGTGGCTCGGCCTCGTTGACGACAACGATGACGAGCGTTACTACGACGACGATTACTCCGAGGGGACCGAGCCCGGGGATGCCTGGGTCACCGACCCGCGGGTGAAGGTGGCGACGGACGTCGCCGAGGAGAAGGGCCGCCGCATCGGCACGGTCACCCCGGACAGCTTCCGGGACGCCCGGGCCATCGGCGAGCTGTTCCGGGAAGGGGTCCCGGTGATCATGAACCTCACGGCCATGGAGCCCGCCGACGCCAAGCGCGTGGTCGACTTCGCGGCCGGGCTCATCTTCGGCCTGCGCGGCTCGATCGACCGCGTCTCCAACCGTGTGTTCCTGCTGACCCCCGCCGACACGGAGATCATCAGCGGTGAGGCGGGGTCCCACCGCTCGGACGGCTTCTTCAACCAGAGCTGAGGCAGGGCCGCTCACCGGCCCTCCCCCCCCCCCGCAGCGTTCTACCGGAAGGCGTCGAGCCCGGTGAGTGCCTTGCCCAGCACGAGCTGGTGCATCTCGACGGTGCCCTCGTAGGTGAGCACCGACTCGAGGTTGGTGGCGTGCCGCATCACGGGGTATTCGAGTGAGATCCCGTTGGCACCGAGGATGGTCCGCGCCGTACGGCAGATGTCGATGGCCTCGCGGACGTTGTTGAGCTTGCCGAAGCTGACCTGCTCGGGACGCAGGCGGCCGGCGTCCATACGCCGCCCCAGGTGGTGGGCGAGCAGAATCCCCTTGTGCAGTTCGACCGCCATGTCGGCGAGTTTGGCCTGGGTGAGCTGGAAGCCCCCGATCGGCCGCCCGAACTGCTCCCGTGACTTCGCGTAGTCGACCGCGGCCTCGAAACAGGACCGGGCCGCTCCCATGGCTCCCCAGACGATCCCGTAGCGGGCGTGGGAGAGACAGCTGAGCGGGCCCTTGAGCCCGACGACCTCCGGGAGTACGGCGTCGGCGGGCAGGCGCACGTCGTCGAGGACGAGCTCGCTGGTGACGGAGGCGCGCAGGGACCACTTGTGCTTGATCTCGGGCGCGGCGAAGCCGGGGGTGCCGGTGGGGACGACGAATCCGCGGATGCCGTCGTCGGTCTGCGCCCATACGACGGCGACGCCGGCGACGGACCCGTTGGTGATCCACATCTTCCGCCCGTTGAGCACCCAGTCGCCGCCGTCGCGTTTGGCGTGGGTGCGCATGGAGGCGGGGTCGGAGCCGTGGTCGGGCTCGGTGAGCCCGAAGCAGCCGATTGTCTCGCCGGCCGCCATCCGGGGCAGCCAGGCCTGCTTCTGCTCCTCGCTCCCGAACCGGTGGATGGCGTACATGGCGAGCGACCCCTGCACGGAGACAAGGGACCGGATCCCCGAGTCGGCGGCCTCCAGTTCCAGGCAGGCGAGCCCGTACTGCACGGCACTGGCCCCGGCGCATCCGTACCCGGTGAGCGACATCCCGAGCGCCCCGATACCACCGAGTTCCCTCGCCAGCTCCCTGATACCGGGAAGCTCGCCCTGCTCGTACCACTCGGCGACATACGGCAGGACACGGTCCGCCGCCCACCCGCGCACGGTGTCCCGGATCGCCAGGTCCTCCGGGCTCAGCAGGTCATCGATGCCGAGGGGGTCGGCCGGGTCGAACGGGGGCAACTTCGAGGACGCGGACATAGACCCTCCGATAAAACTAGCACTGCTAGTCAAGATTTCCGCCCCGACGTTACGACGTGCCGCCGGGTCCGTCCACCCCCGCGCGCCGGCAGTACGCCGCCGGCGGCGTCGACCGCCGCAGGAAACGTCCGTCCCTCGGCCGACGCGCACGGGTGATGGGCGGGCGGGAGACCCCCGCGAAGCCGAGCGCAGCGGTCACGCCGACACGCGGGACCTTTCCGGCTCGCGGGGCGCCGGCACCTGCACGCCGGCCCCCTCGCACTGCATCACCAGCGGCAACCGCACCGCCATCACCGCCCCGAGGAGCAAAAGCACCGCGCTCACCAGCAGCGTCACATGCAGCCCGTGCACGAAGGAGTCCCGTGCCGCCCGCCGCAGCGCACCCCCGACACCCCCGCCCAACTGCCCGGCGACCTCATAGGCCTCCCCCAGCGAATGCCCCGCGGACGCCGAAGCCGACGCCGGAACACCCGGCACGGACGCCAGCCGGGGCGCGTACGCCGCGTTCATCACGCTGCCGAGCAGCGCGATCCCGATCCCGGCCCCCAGCTGGTACGAGGTCTCCCCGATCGCCGCGGCGCCCCCCGCCTGCTCGGCCGACGCCTCGCTCAGCATCGACTCGTACGCCCCGAACAGCGTCGTCTCCAGCCCGAAGCCCAGCAGCACGAACCCGAACAGCAACAGGCCCGCGTTGTCCCGCCCGCCCATCCCGGTCAGCGTCAGCACGGCCGCCGCCGTCAGGCAGAACCCGGAGCACACCATCCGGCGAGGCCCGAAGCGCCGCAGCATCCGCGCCCCCGCCAGCCCGGCCGCCATCGCCGCGATGGTCAGCGGCAGCAGACGGAGCCCGGTCGCGAGCGGCGACAGCCCGAGCACCAGCTGCAGGTATTGCGCCGCGATCAGTTCCAGCCCCACCAGCGCGAGCATCGCCAGCACGATGCACCCCACCGCCGTACTGAAGGCGGGCCGCCCGAACATCCCCAGATCCACCAGCGGATACGGCCGCCGCCGCTGACGGCGTACAAAGAGGAACAGCAGCACCGCGCCAATCACCAGCGGCGCCACCGTGAACACACTCAGCACCGGCTCGCCGCCACCGAGCCGCTTCACGCCGAGCACGACCCCGAACAGCCCGCCCGCCGCCATCAGCGCGCCGACCACGTCCCAGGGGCCGTCCCGCTCCCCCGTCGACTCGGGCAGCAGCATCCGCCCGACGGGCAGGCTGACCAGCATCAGGGGGATGTTCACCAGGAACACCGCGCCCCACCAGAAGTGCTCGAGCAGGAAGCCGCCGAGCAGCGGCCCCACCGCCGCTCCCACCGCGGCCACCGCGCTCCAGATGCCGATCGCCAGCGCCCGCTCGCGCCGGTCGGGGAAGACCTGACGGAGGATGGACAGCGTGGCCGGCATGATCATCGCGCCGCCGACGCCGAGCAGCGCCCGGGCCAGGATCAGTACCTGGGCACTCGGCGCGAAGGCCGCGACGGCGGAGGCGACGCCGAACAGCGCGTACCCGAGGAGCAGGATCCGCCGGCGGCCCACCCGGTCGCCGAGCGTGCCGAAGAGGATCAGCAGCGAGGCGCAGACGAGCGGGTAGACGTCGACGATCCAGAGCAGTTCGATGGCGCCGGGCCTCAGGTCCTCGGTGACGGCGGGCACCGCCACGTGCAGTACGGTCGCGTCGAGGGCGACGAGGAGCAGGCTGACGCAGAGGACGACGAGGACGACCCAGCGGTTGGCACCGGCCCCGGCCGCCCGACGGCGCAGCGCGGCGGCAGCCGTGGTCGTCCCGGACATGTACGTACCTCCCAGAAGTTTCCTCGGTTCGGCGGGCTCGCGGGGGTGGGGATTCCCCGCGACTTCGGCCGGAGGAGCGGTGGGGTCTCCGGCCCGCGCAAACGAACGCGAGTGACTCAGCAGCGTACGCGAGTTCGTTCCGCAGACACGTGGCGGACCTCTCACACTCCCACGGAAGACATGTGGCGTACGCCACAGCCACTGTCCTTGACCACGCCCCGGTGAACCGTCCGGTTCCGCACCCGGTCGATAATCGGGCCCGTGACCGATCTTGCGACGCGCGGGGCACCACCCCGCGTCACGCCCCTGCGCCGGGCGGCCCCGGCCCTCCTCGGGTACGCCGCCGTCCGCGTCGTGGGCCTGCTCGTGCTCGCGGTGTGGAGCGCGGCGCGGGGCAAGAGCGCGTACACGCTGCTGACCGCCCGGTGGGACGCGCTGTGGTACACGCGGGTCGCCGAGCGGGGCTACGGCTACGAGGTGCGCCTGCCGAACGGCGACGTCCACTCCGACCTGGCCTTCTTCCCGCTGCTGCCATGGCTGGAGCGGCTGTTGCACGCGCTGGCCCCGCTGTCGTACGCCGACGCCGGCTTCGTCGTCAGCCTGCTCGCCTCGCTCGCCGCGGCCTGGGGCGTCTTCGCGGTGGCGGACCAGGTGTACGGCAGGCGGGCCGGGGTCTGCGCGGTGCTGCTGTGGGCGGTGCTGCCGGTCGGGATCGTGCAGTCGATGGCGTACAGCGAGTCGCTGTTCACCGCGCTCGCGGCCTGGTCGCTGTACGCCGTGCTGACCGGCCGGTGGGTGACCGCGGGGACGCTGGCCGCGCTGGCCGGGCTGACCCGGCCGGTGGGGCTCGCGGTGGTCGCGGCGGTGTGGGCGGCCGGGGCGGTCTCGTTCGTGCGGGATCGCAGCGCGTCCCGCGCGCACGGCGCACGGGACGAGGAACGCGCCCCTGGCTCGAGGGAGTACACCCCCGGCCCGGCGGGCGGCGCACCCGCCACGCCGCGCGCCCCTCGCCCCACCACCGGCGCACCCGCCACGCCGCGCGCCCCTCGCCCCACCACCGGCGCACTCTCATGGCCCCGCGCCCTCGGCATGCTCCTCGCCCCCCTCGGCGCCGCCGCCTACGTCCTCTGGGTCGGCCACCGCACCGGCAAGGGCCCGCTCGGCTATCTGGACGTCCAGGCCGGCTGGCGCAACGGGTTCGACGGCGGATACGCCTTCGCACGCTTCGTGGCCGACAAGTTCACGTCATTTCCGTCCGCCCTCGCCGGGCTGGCGCTGATCGCCGGGGTCGGGCTGGTGATCTGGCTGTACGTGATCGGCGTACGACAGCGCCAGCCGCTGCCGCTGCCGGTGTACACGGGTGTCGTGGTCATGCTCGCCCTGTGCGCGTCGAGCTACTTCGGCTCCAAGCCGCGCCTGCTGCTGCCGGCCTTCCCGCTGCTGCTGCCCCTGGCTCTGAGCCTCGCCCGGCTGCGCACCCCGCGATCCGCGCTGGTCACCGGCCTGGTGGCGGTGGCTTCGGCGGCCTACGGGGCGTTCTGGCTGAACGGCTCCGGTCCGCCGTGATCGATCCGGCCCGGACGATGAGCGCCCGGAGAATTCCACACCACCATTCGGTAAACGAATTCATAAGCGCCACAAAACCAGCGACCGGCATGATCAAAGGAATTACGGGAGAGGGTTGGAGAGGATTGTCGAATCCTCAGAATTAGGAACCCTCCTGAGAGGTTTCCCACATCACATCGTCATCACAAAGCCACTGATTCGACCGGAGAGAGAGCTCACTCGCTGTAACGTCGATTGGGTGCGTACCGAACGAAACCTCACCCGTCGTCTGGACCGGGTGTTCGCCAGGCTGGACCGTGAGCCGGAACGGCCGGCCCACATCGATGTGCCGAGGATGAGCCGGCACCGGGTCGTGCTGTTCTCGGCGACCCTGGCTTTCTACCTCGCGATCGTGTGGGCCGTGGTGACCACCTCCTGGCTGGTCCGGCTCGACTGGCAGGTCATGTTCTTCCGGCCGTACCAGCAGTGGTCGGGTATCCACTGGTTCGTCGACTACTACGTGGTGCTCGGCCAGCGCGGCCCCACCGCCGTGATGGTCGCGGCCTGGCTGGGCTGGCGCTCCTGGCGGCAGCACACCATCCGCCCGCTGCTGACCCTCGGCGCCTCGCTGCTGCTGCTCAACATCACGGTCGGCGCCGCCAAGATCGGCATGGGACGGCTCGGGCCGCACTACGCCACCGTGATCGGCTCGAACGAGATGGGCCTGGGCGGCGATATATTTCCCAGCGGCCATACCGCGAACGCGGTGGTGACCTGGGGAATCCTGGCATATCTGGCCTCCACCCCGAGAGCCCGCCGTTGGCTGTCCGCCGTGTCGGCGGTGACCTCGCTCGGCGTCGGCATGGCCACCGTCTACCTCGGTACGCACTGGCTGAGCGACGTACTCCTGGGCTGGGCCGCGGGGCTGCTGATCCTGCTGGCACTGCCGTGGTGCGAGCCGCTGATCGCCCGGGCCGAGGTCGCCCTCTTCGACCTGCGCGACCGCTGGCGCGACCGCCGCGGCCGCACCGCGCCCGTGCCGGTCCCGGTCACCCCGGTGGTCCTCAAGCCGCGCACCGTCCCCGCCGAGGAGGCGGCGCCGGCCCGCGAGCCGGTTTCCTCGGTCCGCTCGCCCCGGGCGCCGGTCCACCGGGCGGGCGGCCCGCACGCGGTCCGTTCGGAGCGCACGCCGGTCACCCCGGCGGGCAGTCGCCGCCCGCCGCATCCGGAGCGCGTCCCGCGCGGCGCGGCCCCGGCGGCCCGCCCCCTCTCGGGCGGCTGACCGCCACCGAGACAGCGGGGCAGGTACGCACGGCCACCCGCGCACGGCGAAGGCCCCGGTTCCCGTACTCGGGAACCGGGGCCTTCGCCGTCGTCCGCGCGTCGTCGTTCTCGCGGCTCACCCTTTCCAGGCGCGCGCCACCCGGCCGTCCCGCACCTCGAAGTTCAGCCGTCCCGCCCGGTACTCCATGGTGATGATCGCGCCGGGCGGCAGCGACCGCACCGTCGACCAGCCCCGCTCCCGCGCGAGCCGCTCGGCACGCGCCGTGTCGAGGCCGACGTACCCTTCCGGACTGTCCTGGGGCTCCGGTGACGGAGTGGGAATCGGTGCCATACGGCCACGCTAGCCGGGTATCCCTCCCCGGTCACACTTCTGTCACAGGATCACGACAGGCGTTCCGGCCGAACTCCGTCACACGTACGGGGGTTTCCGTGCGGCTTACCGGTGCAATCGAACGTAATTCCCGCACGCCGATCCGGTGCGTCGAATAGCCCGGCGGAAAGTGCCATTCCCTTTCGATCCACGCGATGTCGCGCAGGCTCACATCGGGTAATAAATTCACGATTTCGGCACAGAACCCCCGTGCGGAGCATCTCCCAGGGCGCGGGACAGCCGGTCGCGAGCCGTCCTGATCGCACCGGTGAGCTCGATGGGCTCCAGCACCTCGAACTCGAAGCCGAGCATCATCACGTGTCCAGGCTCGCGGCGCCGGTACGCAGGACGCAGGCGTCCGCGCCGTCGGGTTCCAGCGTCCCGGCGGACGGCGAGATCCGCCCGGCCGCCTCCGCCAGGGGCACCAGCAGCCGGACGGCGGCGTGCGAGGCGTACGCGCGCGTGGAGACCCCGCGGGAGACATAGGCGGCGAGGTCCTCGGCGGGTGGTTCACGGGGGGTGAAGCGGGGCCCGTGCGGCGGCCTGGGCGTGACGCGGTCGACGCGGAAGGTCCGCCAGTCGGCGCGGTCGAGGTCCCAGGCGACCAGGTACCAGCGGCGTTCGGTGCACACCAGGCGGTGGGGCTCGACGGTGCGGCGGCCGGTGCTGCCGTCGTGCGCCCGGTACTCGAAGCGCAGCCGCTCGGCGTCCCGGCACAGGTCGGCCAGTTCGGTCAGGACGGCCGGGTCGACGGCGGAGGGCTGTGGCCCGCGCAGCATCGGCACGGTGAACGCGTTGAGCGCGCCCACCCGGCGGCGCAGCCGGCCCGGCAGCACCTGCTCCAGTTTGGCGAGGGCCCGTACGGAGGTCTCGCCGATGCCCTCGATGCCCTGCCCGGCGGCCGTACGCAGCCCCACGGCGACGGCGACCGCCTCGTCGTCGTCCAGGAGCAGCGGAGGCAGCTCCGCCCCCGCCCCGAGCTGGTAGCCGCCGCCGGTGCCGGGGCTGGCGTTGACCGGGTAGCCAAGCTCCCGCAGCCGGTCCACGTCCCGGCGCACCGTGCGCGCGGTGACGCCGAGCCGGTCGGCCAGCTCGGCGCCGGACCACTCGCGGTGGGCCTGGAGCAGCGAGAGCAGGCGCAGCAGGCGTGCGGAGGTCTCCAACATGGGGCCGAGTCTGCCAGCCGATGCGGACAGCCGCTGTCCTCATGTGGAGCTCATGAGGACAGCGGCCCGGCTGAGCCCGTGCGGCCCGGCTCAGATCGTGAGGCGCTGCCCGGGCACGATCAGGTTGGGGTCCCCGCCGATGACCAACTTGTTGGCGGCGTAGATCCGCTGCCAGGTGGTGCCGTGCCGGGCGGCGATCCTGCTCAGCGTGTCGCCCTCGCGGACGGTGTAGTTCCCGCCGGACGAACTGCCGGACGTGGTGCGGGACGTACCGCGGTTCGTGTGGCCCGTCGAGCGCTCCGGTGCCTTCGACGGCTTCGACGGGGCCGACTTCGTGGTGGCCGTGCCGGAGGAGGCCGCCGCCGGTGCGGCGCCGGAGGCCCCGGCCCGGGCCGAACAAACCGGCCAGGCACCCCAGCCCTGGGCGCGCTGGACCTTGGTGGCGACGGCGATCTGCTGTGCCCTGGTCGCCTGGTCGGCGGTCGGCGCGTAGGCCGTGCCGCCGTACGCGCGCCAGGTGGAGGCGGAGAACTGGAGCCCGCCGTAGTAGCCGTTGCCGGTGTTGATGTGCCAGTTGCCGCCGCTCTCGCACTGGGCGATGCGGTCCCACACTCCGTTGTCCGCCGCGTCGGCGTTGCCGGTCGCCGCCAGCAGTCCGAGCGGGGCGAGCAGCGCCGCCCCGGCGAGGACCGCCGCCGTACGGCCCTTGCGGGCGCTGTCCTTGCGAGCGCTGTCCTTACGAGCGGTGCTGCGGGTGGTATCGGCACATTCGGACATGTAATTCCCTCTCCACGGACCCGGGGTCCCCCAGGCGGGGCGCGGTCCCGCGCATGGACGCGGTTCGCGCGCTCCGCCCCGTCCGCCTCAGCCGGTGCTGCGGTGGTGCCTGCCTGCTCTGGCCGGCGGACGTACCCGGGCGGTGCTCGTTGCACACGGCGGAGGAATGTAGGGAGCCCGGCGAGCCGATAGCAACCAACTCACCGTCCTGCCTGGCCAGTTCACTGTTACCGTGAGTATCGGCGATTTTCGGTCACCCACTTCATTCGCCGATTTCCTGATTTGTCGACCAGCCACTCGGGCTACCTGTGACCCACTTCACCAAATCAAGTCCCTTGACAATGGAACCAGTTGACGGGGAGTAGACAATTCCGCACCGGCTGTGACCCTGTGCGGTGGATGGTTCGATTCCGTTCCCCTCGAGGCGTGACTCCCGCCACAGATCGCACGTTGTCTCCTTCATGAGCCCGGAACCCCCCGGGGCTCATGGGCCGGGAGCCACCCGGTCGACCCAGCACCGCATCCGAGGGAGCCACCGTGCCGCGCATGCTCGACGTCAGTGACGCCGTACGCGCCGAGATCGGCGACGAAGAAGCCGACCGGCTGCTCGCCGGAGAGAACGCCCCGGGCAGTTACGACTGCACGTCCTGCCGCACCCCGGGCGACTCCGAGCAGGAGCGCACCAGCACCGTCCTGTTCATCGGGGAGGAGACCGCCGTCCTCGCCTTCGCCCACGCCAGCTGCCTGCCCTCGCAGGTCGTCCAGGTCACCGAGGAGCAGTTGCAGGGCGCCGTCCGCTCCATCAGCGGCGACGCGCACGCCTCGGCCGGTCAGCCGGAGAAGGCCGTGCCCGAGCAGGCCCTGCTCGGGGTGACCAGCGGACTCGTACTGATCGCCGGTGAGCTGCACCCCGCGCTCGTGGTCGAGCCGACCGCGCCGATCGTGCGGCCCGGGACGACCGGGGCCGGTGACGACTTCCTGCCGCTGCTCATCGAGCAGGGGTTCATGCCGGTGACCGAACTGGTTTCCGTGCCGCCGGTGCTGCACGGGTGGTCGGTGCTGCTGGCGGTCGGTCAGCTGCACGCGGTGCTCCAGCCGAGCGCCAACGGCGGCCGGCCGGTGGCCTGGTGGCAGGCGCACCAGCCGCTGCAGGTGACGGACGGGTGGCGGGCCGCCGCGAACAAGCACCAGCAGGTGCTGATGTTCGCCGCGCCGGTCGGTTCGATCGGGCGTCAGCCCCGCGAGGACCTGCTGCGGGACGCGCTGGACAAGGCGGCGGCCAACGGGCAGCTGGTCGCTGCGGCGCTGCCGCTCGCCGGGACG
The DNA here is from genome assembly GCF_044453765.1 of Streptomyces sp. NPDC051636. Lineage (NCBI taxonomy): Bacteria > Bacillati > Actinomycetota > Actinomycetes > Kitasatosporales > Streptomycetaceae > Streptomyces > Streptomyces sp. NPDC051636. The sequence continues at coordinate 195,655 of NZ_JBITDA010000012.1, forward strand.
TGAGCCGCGCGCCCCTAAAGGCATGACCCCGGGCCGCATCTCCGAAGGCTCGGGTTCGTTTGGACATACGTGCACGCATACGACGTTCCTCCCCGCCGCCCGTCCTTCTCCTCCATTCCATGCGCCCGGTCGGAGCAGGAGGTCTCGGGTGGGCCATCGGCCACGCCGATCTACGACACGCTCTACGCGGAGTGGGTCAGGACCTTCCGCACGCTGCCGGGCGACCGCAGCGGCGAGGAGGAGCTCGGGTTCACCGCCTTCGGGAGCGCTCCGCACGGCGCGGGCAGCGGGTCGTACGGTTCGAACTCCTACAGCGCGTACAGCGCGGGTGCGTCCAGCGCCCGGCACGGCGCCGGGCAGCAGCAGCACTCTCCGTGGCAGCGGGTCGGGACGCTCGGGCGGCAGGACAGCGGGATGCACCATGTCCCGGCAGCGCTGCCACCCGGCCGGCGCCGGGGGTTCTGACGCACGAACGGCGAGAGGGCGGCCCCTGATGAGCCAGGGGCCGCCCTCTCGCCGCGTCGGTCACTTCTTCTTCGCGCCGCGCTTCTCGCGCACCCGCACCGAGATGTGGATCGGCGTGCCCTCGAAGCCGAACTCCTCGCGCAGCCGCCGCTCGATGAAGCGCCGGTAGCCCGCCTCGATGAAGCCGGAGGCGAACAGGACGAACCGCGGCGGCTTGGTGCCGGCCTGGGTGCCGAACAGGATGCGCGGCTGCTTGCCGCCCCGGATCGGGTGCGGGTGGGCCGAGACCAGTTCGCCGAGGAAGGCGTTGAGGCGGCCGGTCGGCACCCGGGTCTCCCAGCCCGCCAGGGCCGTCTCGATCGCCGGGACCAGCTTCTCCATGTGCCGGCCGGTGCGCGCCGAGACGTTGACCCGCGGCGCCCAGGCCACCTGGCCGAGCTCCGTCTCGATCTCCCGCTCCAGGTAGTAGCGGCGCTCCTCGTCGAGGGTGTCCCACTTGTTGAAGGCGAGGACGACCGCGCGGCCCGCCTCGACGGCCATGGTGACGATCCGCTGGTCCTGGACCGAGATGTTCTCGGACGCGTCGATCAGGATGACGGCGACCTCGGCCTTCTCGACGGCGGCCGCGGTGCGCAGCGAGGCGTAGTAGTCGGCGCCCTGCTGGAGGTGGACGCGCTTGCGGATGCCGGCCGTGTCGACGAACTTCCAGGTCACACCGCCCAGTTCGATCAGCTCGTCGACCGGGTCGCGGGTGGTGCCCGCCAGTTCGTTGACGACGACGCGCTCCTCGCCGGCCACCTTGTTCAGCAGCGAGGACTTGCCGACGTTCGGGCGGCCGATCAGCGCGATGCGCCGCGGGCCGCCGACGGCGGTACCGAAGGTCTGCTCGGGCGCCTCCGGCAGCGCATCCAGGACGGCGTCCAGCATGTCGCCGGTGCCGCGGCCGTGCAGGGCCGAGACGGGGTGCGGCTCGCCGAGGCCCAGGGACCACAGGTAGGCCGCGTCGGCCTCGCCGCTCGGGCCGTCGACCTTGTTGGCGCACAGCACCACGGGCTTGCCGGCCTTGCGCAGCAGCCGTACGACCGCCTCGTCGGTGTCGGTCGCGCCGACCTTGGCGTCGACGACGAAGACGACCGCGTCGGCGGCCTCGATCGCGTACTCGGCCTGCGCGGCCACGGAGGCGTCGATGCCGAGGACGTCCTGCTCCCAGCCGCCGGTGTCGACGACCTTGAAGCGGCGGCCCGCCCACTCGGCCTCGTAGGTGACGCGGTCGCGGGTGACGCCCGGCTTGTCCTCGACGACCGCCTCGCGGCGGCCGATGATCCGGTTCACCAGGGTCGACTTGCCGACATTCGGACGGCCGACGACGGCGAGCACGGGCAGCGGGCCGTGGCCCGCCGCCTCGATGGCGCCCTCGACGTCCTCGCGGTCGAAGCCCTCTTCCGCGGCGAGCTCCATGAACTCCGCGTACTCGGCGTCGCCGAGCGCCCCGTGCTCGTACTCGTGCTCGGCCGAGCCGTCGGGCTGGATGTGGTCGTTCATGAAGTCCGTACCTCGTCGTTCATTCGTGGTGATCGGTGGAGCGCCCGGTTTTCTCCCGGCGGATCCACTACTCAAGTGTCGCCCGGCGCCCCCGTGGACGCCCCGCGTTTTACCGGCGGCCCGTGAACCGCCTGGCGTTCTCCAGGTGCGCGGTGAGCTGCTTCTGGATGCGCTCGGTCGCCTCGTCCAGCGCCCGGCGCGTACGCCGCCCGCTGCCGTCGCCCGCCTCGAACGGGTCGCCGAAGACGACGTCGACCCGGGAACGCAGCGGAGGCAGCCCCTTTATCAACCGCCCGCGCCGTTCGGAACTTCCCAGTACGGCGACGGGCACGATCGGCGCCCCGCTGCGCACCGCGAAGTACGCAAGCCCGGCGCGCAGCGAGGCGAAGTCGCCCTCACCCCGGGTGCCCTCCGGGAAGATGCCCAGTACTCCCCCGTTCTCCAGCACGCCGAGGGCCCGTGTGATGGCCGTGCGGTCGGTGGTGTCGCGGTCCACCTTCAGCTGGCCGATGCCGGTCAGGAACGGGTCGAGCGGGCCGACGAACGCCTCCTTCTTGATCAGGAAGTGCGTCGGCCTGGGCGACACGCCCATGACCATCGGGCCGTCGATGTTGTGGGAGTGGTTCACGGCGAGGATCACCGGGCCGGTCGCGGGCATCCGCCAGGCGCCCAGCACGCGCGGCTTCCACAACCCGTACATCAGGCCGACGCCGATGCGCCGCCCGACCTCGGCGCCCTTCTCCGAAGGAACGGACCGCTGGGTCACTTCCCCGCCCGCTTCTCCTCGACGAGGGTGACGACACACTCGATGACCTGCGCGAGGGTGAGCTCGGTGGTGTCCACCTCGACCGCGTCGTCCGCCTTGGCGAGCGGCGAGGCCTTGCGGCTGGAGTCGGCCGCGTCCCGCTTGATCAGCGCCTCGCGGGTGGCGTGGACGTCCGCGCCCTTCAGCTCGCCGCTGCGGCGGGCGGCACGGGCCTCCGGAGAGGCGGTGAGGAAGATCTTCAGGTCGGCGTCCGGCAGCACGGTCGTACCGATGTCCCGGCCCTCGACCACGATGCCGGTCTCGGCGGAGGCGGCGAGCGAGCGCTGCAGCTCGGTGATCCGGGCCCGCACCTCGGGCACCGCGCTGACCGCGCTGACCTTGGAGGAGACCTCCTGGGTGCGGATCGGGCCGGCCACGTCCACACCGTCGACCGCGATCGTCGGGTTCGCCGGGTCGGTGCCCGAGATGATCTCCGGCTTGCCCGCCACGGCGGCGATCGCCGACGGGTCCTCCAGGTCTATCCCGTTGGTCACCATCCACCAGGTGATCGCCCGGTACTGGGCACCGGTGTCCAGGTAGCTCAGGCCGAGCTGCGCGGCCACGGCCTTCGACGTGCTCGACTTGCCCGTGCCGGCGGGGCCGTCGATGGCGACAATCACGGGCTGAGCGGCGCCGTTTTCCACGGGGGGACACCTTCCTGGTGCGGTGTGGGCGGGGTGCGGGGAGCAAGAGCGCCCTGCACAAGGTTACTGGGTGTGGGTGACCCGATCGGACGGGCGGCCACACCGGCGCCGCGTGCCCTACTGCCGCAGAGCCCACCCTCGCTCCCGCAGCGCGGCCGTCAGCACGGGCACCGCCTTCGGCTCCACCATGAGCTGGACCAGACCGGCCTGCTGCCCCGTCGCGTGCTCGATCCGTACGTCCTCGATGTTGACCCCGGCCCGTCCCGCGTCGGCGAAGATCCTGGCCAGCTGCCCCGGCTGGTCGTCGATCAGCACCGCCACGACCTCGTAGGCCCGCGGCGCGGAGCCGTGCTTGCCCGGCACCCGGACCTGCCCCGCGTTCCCGCGCCGCAGGACGTCCTCGATGCCGGCGGTGCCCTCACGGCGCTCGGACTGGTCGGAGGACTGCAGGGCGCGCAGGGCGCGGACGGTCTCGTCGAGGTCGGCGGAGACGTCGGCGAGCAGGTCGGCGACCGGCTCGGGGTTCGCGGACAGGATGTCGATCCACATCCGGGGGTCGGAGGCGGCGATCCGGGTCACGTCCCGGATGCCCTGCCCGCACAGCCGTACGGCCGACTCATCGGCGTGCTCCAGGCGCGCGGCGACCATGCTGGAGACCAGGTGGGGCATGTGGGACACCAACGCCACCGCGCGGTCGTGGGCGTCGGCGTCCATCACCACCGGCACCGCCCGGCAGTGCGAGACGAGCTCCAGGGCGAGGTTCAGCACCTCGGTGTCCGTGTCCCGGGTGGGCGTCAGGACCCAGGGGCGCCCTTCGAAGAGGTCGCCGGTGGCGGCCAGCGGGCCGGACTTCTCCCGGCCCGACATGGGGTGCGTGCCGATGTACGTCGACAGGTCGAGGCCGAGCGCCTCCAGCTCGCGGCGCGGGGCGCCCTTGACGCTGGCCACGTCGACGTAGCCGCGGGCCACGTCCCGGCGCATGGCGTCGGCGAGGACGGCGGCGACGTGGGCGGGCGGGGCGGCGACGATCGCCAGGTCGACGGGACCGGAGGGGGCCTCGTCGGTGCCGGCGCCGAGTGCGGCGGCCGTACGGGCCTGCTCCGGGTCGTGGTCGGTGAGGTGGACGACGACACCCCGCTGCGACAGGGCCAGCGCGGCGGACGTGCCGATGAGCCCGGTGCCGATGACGAGTGCGGTCCTCACTGGGCGATGTCCTTGCGCAGGGCGGCCGCGGCGCCGAGGTAGACGTGGGCGATCTCGGCGCGGGGCCTGTCGGACTCGATGTGCGCGAGGACGCGGACCACGCGGGGCATGGCGCCCTCGATGTCCAGCTCCTGGGCGCAGATCAGCGGCACGTCGACGATGCCGAGCTTACGGGCGGCGGCCGCCGGGAAGTCGCTGTGCAGGTCGGGTGTGGCCGTGAACCAGATGCTGATCAGGTCGTCCGGGGTCAGCCCGTTCCGCTCCAGGATGGCGGTGAGCAGGGCACCGACCTGCTCGTCCATGTGCCCGGCCTCGTCCCTGTCCAGCTGGACGGCCCCCCGGACCGCTCGTACCGCCACGGCGCTGCTCCTTGCTGACGTGCGTATCGGCTCTTGGTCGTCCAGCCTAGTCAGAGAGGCCCGGACCGACGTCCGGCGCCCGCCGGCTGAGACGGCGAACGCCCCCCTGCGCGCTGGGCCACCCGACTACGAAACACACATTCGCGGCACGTTCGGAGTTCGGAGTGACGACATGACCCACCCCCCGACGCGGCGCACGTTTCTCGCGACGGGCGCGGCGGCGCTCCTCGCAGGGTGCGGCAAGAACAGCGGCGACGGCTCGTCCACGCAGACCTCCGACGGGCAGCGCCTGGCGGCGACCGGCGACATCCCGGTCGGCGGCGGCAAGGTGCTCAAGGACCGGAAGGTCGTGGTCACCCAGCCGGAGAAGGGCGAGTTCAAGGCCTTCTCGGCGATCTGCACCCACCAGGGCTGCACGGTGGACCGGGTCGCGGACGGCACCATCGACTGCCCCTGCCACGGCAGCAGGTTCCACATCGCCGACGGCGCGGTGGCCCACGGCCCGGCGACCAGGCCGCTGCCCGCCAAGGACATCAAGGTGGACGGAAAATCCATCCGCCTGGTGTGAGGATCCGCGTACGCTCCCCGGCATGCGCCCCGAGGACCTGGTACGTGACCACACGATCTACGCCTGTGTGATGGGCTCGCGCGCCTTCGGTCTGGCGACGGAGGGCAGCGACACCGACCGCAGGGGCGTGTTCCTGGCCCCCACCGCGCTGTTCTGGCGGTTCGAGAAGCCGCCGACGCATGTCGAGGGGCCGGGCGAGGAGCGGTTCAGCTGGGAGCTGGAGCGCTTCTGCGCGCTGGCGCTGCGCGCGAATCCCAACATCCTGGAGTCCTGCACTCGCCCCTGGTGGAGCACGTCGACACCACCGGCCGCGAACTGCTGTCCCTGCGCGGGGCATTCCTCTCCCGCCGGGTCCACGACTCGTTCACCCGGTACGCCCTGGGCCAGCTCAGGAAGCTCGACGCCGACGTCCGTACCCATGGCGCCCCGCGCTGGAAACACGCGATGCACCTGCTGCGCCTGCTGCTGAGCGCCCGCGACCTGCTGCGCACCGGCGAGCTGATGATCGACGTCGGCGACCGGCGCGAGGCGCTGCTGGCGGTGAAGCGGGGCGAGGTGCCCTGGCCGCAGACCGAGGCCTGGATGGCCCGCCTGGCGGCGGAGACGGACGCGTGGTCCCACCGCACCCCGCTCCCGGCCGAGCCGGACCACCGCCGGGTGGAGGACTTCCTCGTCCGCGTCCGCCGCGCCTCAGCCGGCCAGCCGGACCCGGACCACGAAGTCGTGCAGGGCGTCGTACGCGGTGGGGGCGTCGGGCAGGTCTGAGGCGGCCTGGGCCTCGTCGAGCACGATGTGCAGCCGCTCGATGTCGGCGGCCACGCGCGCGTGGTCCACCTCGGCGCTGCCGTGCTCCCGCTCCGCCTTCGCCGCGATCAGGTCGGGCAGGTAGGCGGGCGCGTCCGAGCCGGTGCCGAGCAGGGTCGGCAGATGGGCCTGGACCTCGCCGCTGCGCATCAGGTGGATGCCGGTGAGCAGGACCCGGAAGGTGTACAGCAGCGGCTTGAGCTCGCCGGTCTTGTCGAACAGCTGCCACTGCGTCGCCGCGAAGCCCCGGTAGTGGTGGGCGTGGTGGCTGGTCAGGACGCCGGGCGCGAGCGCGGCCAGCTCGCGGTGCGCTTCGGTGGTGTACACGACCAGGGGGGAGAGGAGCTGCTCCAGTACGTAACCGTTGCGGCGCAGCATCAGCCTCACGAACTTGCGCAGGTCGTGCGTGACGAGGTCCATCTCGACGCCGTACCGCACCCAGATCCGCGACCGGGTCTCCTCCGGCTCCCGCAGTCCCACCAGGTCGGCCGCGGGCAGCAGATGGACGCCGCGCAGGTCGAGGTCGGAGTCCTGCGAGGGGAAGCCGTACAGGTGCGCGCCGGAGACTGTGGCGAACAGCAGGGGGTCGGGCTGCTCGGCTATGACGGGCGTCAGGTCCATGTCGAGATCGTCGATCATTACCTAAGCGTCCCAGAGCGCTCCGAGCGCCAGCAGCTCACCCCGGTACTCGATCCGCTCCGCCCATTCCGCCGGCCAGGCGTCCGCACCGAGGTAGGCGCCCGCGAAGGCCCCGGTGAGACAGGCGATGGAGTCGGAGTCGCCGGAGGTGCAGGCGGCCCGGCGCAGTGCGGTGACCGGCTCCTCGGGAAAGAGCAGGAAGCACAGCAGGCCGGTGGCCAGGGCCTCCTCCGCGATCCAGCCCTCGCCGGTGGCCAGACACGGGTCGGCCTCCGGCGACACCGTGCCCACGGCCTCCTGGAGCCGGCCCAGGATCTCCAGGCACTCGTCCCAGCCGCGCGTGATGAAGTGCTCGGGGGACGGATCGTGCGCGTGGGTCCACAGGTCGCCGAGCCAGGTGTGGTCGTAGCGCGTACGACTGTCCTCGGCGTACGCCCGGAGCATTCCCACGAGCCCGCCCGGCTCGACCCCCTGGGCGAGCAGCCGTACGGCGTGCGCGGTGAGGTCGGATGCGGCCAGCGCGGTCGGATGCCCGTGCGTGAGCGCGGACTGCAACTGGGCGGCACCGGCACGCTGTTCGTCACTCAGGCCCGGAGCGAGTCCGACGGGAGCCACCCGCATGTTGGCCCCGCAGCCCTTGGACCCGACCTGGCTGGCCTCCTGCCAGCGCCGCCCCTCCTCCTTCAGCAGGCCGCAGGCGGTCAGGCAGGTGCGGCCCGGGGCGCGGTTGTTCTCCGGCGACCGGTACCAGTCGACGAACTCCTCGCGCACCGGCCGCTCCAGCCGCTTCGGCGCGAGATGCCCCCGGTCCATCGCCGTCCTGAGCCCCCGCCCCAGCGCCAGCGTCATCTGCGTGTCGTCGGAGACGAAGGCCCGCCTCGGCAGCTCCATCTCCCGCCAGGGCCCGCACTTGGCGAGGATCGACGGCACGTCGTTGAACTCCGTCGGGAAGCCGAGCGCGTCACCGAGGGCGAGCCCGATCAGCGCCCCGGTGGCGGGGCGCTTCCCCGAGGTCGTGGTGATGGTCATGCCGGCGTCCTCCCCTTGCTGCGCGCTACCGCACGAACCCTAGAGGTCGACCTCGTTCATCAGCATCCCGACCTCCGTGTTGGACAGGCGGCGCAGCCAGCCCGACTTCTGGTCGCCCAGGGTGATGGGGCCGAAGGCGGTGCGGACCAGCTTGTCGACGGGGAAGCCGGCCTCGGCGAGCATGCGGCGGACGATGTGCTTGCGGCCCTCGTGGAGGGTGACCTCGACGAGGTAGTTCTTGCCGGTCTGCTCGACGACGCGGAAGTGGTCCGCGCGCGCGTAGCCGTCCTCGAGCTGGATGCCGTCCTTCAGGCGCTTGCCCAGGTCGCGCGGGATCGGGCCGACGATGTGCGCGAGGTAGGTCTTCTTCACGCCGTACTTGGGGTGGGTCAGCCGGTGCGCCAGCTCGCCGTGGTTGGTGAGGAGGATGACGCCCTCGGTCTCGGTGTCCAGGCGGCCGACGTGGAACAGGCGCGTCTCACGGTTGGTGACGTAGTCGCCGAGGCACTGGCGGCCCTCGGGGTCCTCCATCGTCGAGACGACACCGGCGGGCTTGTTGAGGGAGAAGAACTGGTACGACTGGGTCGCCACCGTCAGGCCGTCGACCTTGACCTCGTCCTTCTCCGGGTCGACCCGCCGGCCCTGCTCCAGGACGATCTCGCCGTTGACCTCGACCCGGGCCTGCTCGATCAGCTCCTCGCAGGCACGCCGGGAGCCGTAGCCCGCGCGTGCGAGGACCTTCTGCAGCCGCTCGCCCTCCTGCTCGGCGCCCGGGAAGGTCTTGGGCAGCTTGATGTCCTTCTTCCCCGCGTACCGCTCCCGGTTGCGCTCCTCGACCCGGGTCTCGTACTCACGGGAGCGCGCGGGGGCCGTACGGCCGCCCTGCTGGGGCTTCTTCGGCCCGCCCTTGGCGCCGCCGCGCGCGGCACCGCCGCGTCCGGCCTTGGGGCCGTCCTTTGTGGCGCCGGGGCCCACGTCGTAGCGGCGCTCCTCGGGGCGGGGCTTGCGGGGACGGCCCTGCCCCTGCTTGTCGTCCCTGTTGTTGCCGGCGCCGCGGTAGTTACCGCGCCCGCCACCGCTCTTGCCGCTGCCGCTGCTTCGCATCAAAGTTCCGTCGTCGTCGTATTAGGCATGTTCGTCCCGGAACCGTCGTCCGGGTCCGGGGCATCCGGATCGAACGACGGTACGGCTTCCTGGGTCTCGGCCTCGATCGCCTCCGCCTCCGGGAGGAAGGGCGCGAGCTCCGGGAGCTCGTCCAGGCCACGCAGGCCCATCCGCTCCAGGAAGTAGTTCGTCGTCCTGTACAGGATCGCACCTGTTTCGGGTTCCGTGCCCGCCTCCTCGACCAGACCGCGCTGCAGGAGGGTGCGCATCACGCCGTCGCAGTTCACTCCGCGTACGGCGGAGACGCGGCTGCGGCTGACCGGCTGGCGGTAGGCGACGACGGCCAGGGTCTCCAGCGCGGCCTGGGTGAGGCGGGCCTGCTGGCCGTCCAGGACGAAGCCCTCGACGGCGGCCGCGTACTCGGGCCGGGTGTAGAAGCGCCAGCCGCCGGCGATGAGCCTGAGCTCGAAGCCGCGGCCCTGGACGGTGTACTCGTCGGCCAGTTCGCGCAGCGCGTCCGCGATCCTGCGCCGGGGCCGCTGAAGTATCTTCGCCAGGTGTTCCTCGGTCGCGGGTTCGTCCACGACCATGAGGACGGCCTCCAGGGCGGGCTTGAGCTCGAGGTCGGCGACGGTACGCGGCCCTGCCGGGAGCTCTGCGGTCTTCTCACTCACGCTTTCTTCTCCTCCTTCGGCTCCTCGGGCGGCCGGTCGAACTCGTCCGTGACCATCGGGGTGGTGTCCGCCTCCCCGCCGGTCCAGCGCACGATCAGCTCCCCGAGGGCGGTCTCCTGATCGAGCGCGACCGCCTTCTCCCGGTACAGCTCGAGCAGCGCGAGGAAGCGGGCCACGACGGTCAGGGTGTCGTCGGTGTCCTCCACCAGCGCCCGGAAGCTGGCCTCGCCCAGCTCCCGCAGGCGCGCGACCACGATCCCGGCCTGCTCCTGCACGCTGACCAGGGGGGCGTGGATGTGGTCCACGTACACCTGGGGCTCGGGCTTGGGCTGCATCGCCTTGATCGCGAGTTTGGCGAACCCTCCGGGGCCGATGCTGATGACCACCTCGGGCAGCAGCTCGGCGTGGTGGGGTTCCAGGCCGACGGTACGCGGACAGCGGCGGCCCTCCTCCTCCAGCCGCTGGTTGAAGATGTCGGCGATCTGCTTGTACGCCCGGTACTGCAGAAGCCGCGCGAACAGCAGGTCCCGGGCCTCCAGCAACGCCAGGTCGGCCTCGTCCTCGACCTCGGCGGCGGGCAGCAGCCGGGCCGCCTTCAGGTCCAGCAGCGTCGCCGCGACGACCAGGAACTCGGTCGTCTGGTCCAGGTCCCAGTCCGGCCCCATCGCCCTGATGTGCGCCATGAACTCGTCGGTGACCTTGGACAGGGCGACCTCGGTGACATCCAGCTTGTGCTTCGAAATCAGCTGGAGCAGCAGATCGAAGGGCCCCTCGAAGTTGGCGAGCCGGACCTTGAAGACCCCGTCGCCGGGTTCCTGGGGTTCGCGGGGTTCGCGGGGTTCCTGGGGTTCCCGCGGTGCTCGGGGTCCCGGCTCACGTACGGGCTCGGGCGTGGGCTCGGGCCGGACGGCCAGGGGCTCCGAAGGGACGATCTCGGGTTCCGGAGCAACGGCATCGGGTGCCGAAGCGACGGCCCCCGGCTCTGGTTCCGCATACGCCTCGGGCTCCGCGGCCGGCGGCGGCTGTACCCCCTGCGGTGCCGCCGCGGGCACCGGGGCCGCACCGGGGCCTCTCCCCAGCGCACGCCGACGGCCGGCGGCTGCGCCGGGGGGCGGAGTGTCGTTCGAGGTCATGGCCCCGGCAGGCTACCGCTACCGCCCGCGCAGCCGCCGTACCAGGATGCTCGCGTCCCCCCGGGACTCCAGGTCGGCCAGCACCACGGCCACCGCCTCGCGGACGATGCGGCCGCGGTCCACGGCCAGGCCGTGCTCGCCGCGCAGGACCAGGCGGGCGTGCTCCAGGTCCATCAGTTCCTCGGCGGAGACGTACACCGTGATCTTCTCGTCGTGCCGCTCGCGCCCGCTGGGCCGCCGGGCCGCCGCCCGCCCGCGCTTGCGCGGCTGAGCGGAGGCGGCAGAAGAACCTTCCTGCGCCGCCTGACGCCGTGCCGGACGGGTGCGGGACTCCCCGGCCTCGGCAGGCTCGGCGTCCGCCGCCACATGCTCCGCGCCCTCACCGTCGCCGCCCTGGACGGGCACCGACTGCGGCACGTCCTCGGCGGCAGCGGCCGCGTCGTCGCTCTCCCCCGCGGGAGCCGGCACCCGGGCCTCGCCGTTGGCCTGGCGCCGGGGAGTGGACGCCTGGAGCGCCATCCCCCCTGTCGTACGGAACAGTTCGTCGGCCCCGGGCAGACTCACTCGGCGTGACACCGGGCGAGCACCTCCCTGGCGAGCTGGCGGTAGGCGGCGGCACCGACGGAGTTGGAGGCGTAGGTGGTGATCGGCTCACCGGCGACCGTGGTCTCCGGGAAGCGGACCGTGCGCCCGATGACCGTGTGGTAGACGTGGTCGTCGAACGCCTCGACGACACGCGCGAGCACCTCACGGCTGTGCACGGTGCGCGAGTCGTACATGGTGGCGAGGATCCCGTCGAGCTCCAGGTCCGGATTGAGCCGCTCCTGGACCTTCTCGATGGTCTCGGTGAGCAGCGCGACACCGCGGAGGGCGAAGAACTCGCACTCCAGGGGGACGATCACCTTGTGGGCGGCCGTCAGCGCGTTCACCGTGAGCAGACCGAGCGAGGGCTGACAGTCGATCACGATGTAGTCGTAGTCGGGCAGCAGCGGCTTCAGCGCCCGCTGGAGCGTCGACTCGCGCGCGACCTCGGAGACCAGCTGGACCTCGGCGGCCGACAGGTCGATGTTGCTGGGCAGCAGGTCCATGTTGGGGACCGCCGTCTTGAGGAGGACCTCGTCGGCCGACATGCCCCGCTCCATGAGCAGGTTGTAGACCGTGAGGTCGAGCTCCATCGGATTGACGCCGAGACCGACCGACAGCGCGCCCTGCGGGTCGAAGTCCACGAGCAGCACGCGCCGGCCGTACTCCGCGAGCGCGGCACCCAGGTTGATGGTCGACGTGGTCTTGCCGACGCCGCCCTTCTGGTTGCACATCGCGATGATCTTCGCGGGGCCGTGGTCGGTCAGCGGGCCCGGGATCGGGAAGTACGGCAGCGGGCGTCCGGTCGGACCGATGCGCTCACGGCGCTGGCGGGCCGCGTCGGGCGCCAGCGTGGCCGCGTACTCGGGATCCGGCTCGTACTCGGCGTCGGGGTCGTAGAAGTGCCCTTCGGGCAGTTCGTCGTAGTCGGCGAAGTGGTTGTGGGGCGCGCCACTTCCGTCGCCGGCCATGGCGTTCACGTGATGGCCATCCATGCTCTGGTGTGCTGACAGAGCCGTGTGGGGGCTGCTCTGGCTCTGGTGGGCTGCGAAGGTTCGGACAGCGACGGAGCCGACAGCCTCGAGCCCCGTGGAGCCTTGGCCCCGCGCAGGCATTCCTGGTTGACCACCCCCGGGAGAAAATGTCGACTCATTCACAAGTCGTCTTACCTCCTTGGTGACCAGGAAACTTCTAGACAGGTCAGCGTGGCACCATGCCGACGGTTGGCGACTCTATGGCGTGTCGGCGGTCCGCAGCAACACAATCCGCCGGACCCGACGGGATGTGTCGGCAATGAAACATCCCGCTGTCAAGGGCGTACGACCGTCGCACGGCAGGTTTCACCGGTGTGCGAATCGGTCGAAGGGTTACGTTCGAGGCGAGTTGACCGCACGTCGCAAAGTGACCATACACACATCCGGCCGGACCTTGCCGGGCAAGGTCCGGCCGGGTGCGCGGCGTTGACGACCGGTGTTGACGTATCGCCTTTTGCCCGTGGGCGACTTGGCGACCGGCGCTCAGCCGAGCAGGGACTCCAGCTCCACGTGCTCCAGGCCGTGCGCCTCCGCGACCTCCCGGTAAACGACCTTGCCCTCATGGGTGTTGAGACCCTTCGCCAGCGCGGCGTCGCGGCGCAGCGCCTCGACCCAGCCCTTGTCGGCCAGCTCGACGATGTACGGCAGCGTGGCGTTGGTCAGCGCGTAGGTCGAGGTGTTGGGCACCGCGCCCGGCATGTTGGCGACGCAGTAGAAGACCGATTTGTGGACCCGGAAGGCCGGCTCGGCGTGCGTGGTCGGGTGGGAGTCCTCGAAGCAACCGCCCTGGTCGATCGCGATGTCGACAAGGACACTTCCCGGCTTCATCCGGGACACCAGCTCGTTGGTGACCAGCTTCGGGGCCTTGGCACCCGGGATGAGCACGGCGCCGATGACGAGGTCGGCGTCGAGGCAGGCCTTCTCCAGCTCGAAGGCGTTGGAGACGACGGTCTGGATCTTCGTACCGAAGATCTTGTCCGCTTCCTTGAGCTTGTTGATGTCCCTGTCGAGCAGGGTCACGTGGAAGCCCAGGCCGATGGCGATCTGCGCGGCGTTCCAGCCGGAGACGCCGCCGCCGATGATGACGGCCTTGCCGGCCGGCACGCCCGGGACACCGCCGGGCAGCACACCGCGTCCGCCGTTCGCGGCCATGAGGTGGTAGGCGCCGACCTGCGGGGCCAGCCGGCCCGCGACCTCGGACATCGGGGCGAGCAGCGGCAGGGCGCGGCTCGGCAGCTCGACGGTCTCGTACGCGATCGCCGTGGTACCGGACTCCAGGAGGGCGTCCGTGCACTCCTTGGAGGCGGCCAGGTGCAGGTAGGTGAAGAGGATCTGGTCCTTGCGGAGGCGGTGGTACTCCTCGGCGATGGGCTCCTTGACCTTCAGCAGCAGGTCGGCGGTGGCCCAGACCTCGTCGGCCGTCTCCAGGATCTGCGCGCCGGCCGCCACGTACTCCTCGTCCGGGATCGAGGAGCCGACACCGGCGTTCCGCTCGACGACGACCTGGTGGCCGTGGCGTACGAGTTCGTGCACGCCGGCGGGGGTGATGGCCACCCGGAACTCGTTGTTCTTGACCTCGCGGGGGATGCCGACCTTCACGTCGATCACGGTCCTTGGCTCAGAGGGTGTGGGGGCATTGACAGACATACCCGGGCATGCGGGGGCACACCGGGAGACACCGCAGGAGAACGTGCGGCAGAGCCAGTTTAATGAAGGCGTTCGAGCTGTCTAGCCTTTCATTGCATCAATCTTCGCCGGATGCACTACGGATTTCGCAGGCGTTAGCGTCGTGTTCCGGCTCTTTCTCGTCACCGGGGCCCTCCTGGGCCTCCTCCCCCAGCATGCGCTCGGCCGCCGAGCGGTGCAGTCGGGCGGCGACCGGGTCGCCGAGATGCTCCAGGGTGTCGGCGAGCCGCAGCCGGAGCGCGGCCTGCAGACGGACGTCGTCGGCGCGGCGCGCCCACTCCACCGCCTCCTGGCAGGTGCGCAGCGACTCCGCGGGCCGCCCTGCGTACTCCTGGACCCGGGCCACCTCGCTCAACGCCCGCGCGTGCGCGGCCACATCGCCGTCCTTGCGGTGCACGGCGGCGGCCGCCCGCCAGTTCCTGAGCGCCTCGCCGTAGCGGCCCGCGAAGGTGTGGGCGCCGGCGATACGGCCGTACAGCCGGGCGGCGTCCGCACGCTCGCCCCGGGCCAGGCGCTGGGCGAGCGCCCGGCCGAACCAGTCGGCGGCCCGGTCGTAGTCCCCCAGCTCCTGGTAGGCACCCCCTACGGATTCCATCGCGCGGCCGGTCGCGTACGGGTCGTTCGCCTCGCGTCCGGCGTCCAGCGCGGCCCGGTAGCGGGCCAGCGCGTCCCGGGTGCGGCCGGTCCGGGCGTCCACGTCGGCGAGGTTCAGCAGCGCCGCGGCCTTCTCCCGGGGCAGGTTCCGGCGCTCGGCCACGTCCAGGACGAGGCGGTGCACGCCGTACAGGTCGGGGGCGGCGGCCTGGGTGCCGAAGTGCGCCGCCATGGCCCTGACCAGCTGGGACATCAGGCGGCGGGCCAGCGTGTCCAGCTCGCCGTCGGCGACCGCGAGGCGGGCGGCGGCCAGCAGGGCGGGCCGGCGGATGCGCAGCCACTCCTCCGCTGCCCTCGGCGTGGGAAAGCGCAGCTCGCGCGGCATGCCCTGGAGTTTCTCGCGGAGCTCGGGGTGGTCCGTCTCGGTGATCGCCCGGCAGGACTGCAGCAGCCGCACGGTCCGCTCCAGCATGCGCGCGCGGGCCAGCTGGAGCTCGCCGGGGCGGTCCTGGGTCTCGGCGAGCGCGCTCAGCAGGGGGTGCAGGCAGCCGGGGACCTCGTACTGAGGCAGCGGGGAGTCCACCGCCCGCAGCAGGCCGAGGGCGACGAAGTCGTCCAGGGTGGTGCGGGCGCCGCTGACCGAGCAGCCGGCCAGGGCGGAGGCGGTGTGCGGGTCGACCAGGCCGGCGGGGGCCAGGGAGAGCAGACGCAGTATCCGGGCGGCCTGGCCGGGCAGCTGGTCGTGGACGAGCCGGAAGACGCGGAACAGGGGCGTGCCGTCGTCGGTCTCGGCGTGCAGGCGCTTGGCCAGGTCGGAGACGGCCGCCTTGGGGCGGGCGGCGAGCCAGCCGCCCGCCAGGGTGAGCGCGGCCGGCTGGGCCTGGCACACCTCGACCAGGGTCTCGGCGGCGCGCGGGTCGACGGTGATGCGGACCGAGCCGGTGTAGCGGGTCAGCAGTTCCAGCGCCGACTTGGTGTCGAGGCCGCCCAGGGTGCACGGGCGGACGTCCGCGATCCCGGTGAGCGGGCCGCCGGAGACGGCGACGACCAGGCACTCCGGGGCGCTGGGCAGGAGCGCGTCGACCTGCTCGGCGCCGGCCGCGTCGTCCAGCAGGAGCAGCGCCCGCCGCTCGGCCAGGGCCGACCGCAGCGCCTCGGTCAGTTCCTCCTCGGCGGCACCGGCCGGGGTGGGCAGGCCCAGAGCGGTGAGCAGCTCACGCGCGGTGTGCTCGACAGGCACGGGGGTGCCGTCGGGGTCGCTGAGACGGGCCCGCAGAACACCGTCCTGGTAACGGTCGGCTACCTGCCGTACGAGCTCCTCGGCGAGGGCGGTACGTCCGGATCCGGGGCGGCCGGCGATGAGGAGCACGCGCGCGCGGGGGGCCTTGCGGCCGGAGAGGGTGTCCAGGCCCGCGCGCTCGATGTCGGCGCGCAGCTCCTTCAACTCCCGTGTGCGGCCCAGGAAACGGCTTTGCGTGGCCGCGCCGCCGGACCGCCGCACGCCGTCTGTGTCCACCGCCTGTTCCGCCACGGGCCACACTCCCGTCCAACCGCACACCGGCGCCCGCCGGGACTCCGGTTCGGGCGTTTGCAGAGCCTAGTTCACGCTCTGCTACGGTCCGGGCGGAGCACGGCGGGGACGTCCCCCGATCGGATCAGGCGATCGTCATACCGGTTCGGCCGGCGGAGGCGGCGGCCGGGCTCAGGACTCGAAGGGACGCGCCGGCCACGGCGCCTGATCCGGGCGCAGCGCGTCGAGGCCGTCGCCGGCGCGGGCGGCGACCAGGGAGAGAACACCGACGACGAGGCAGTTGTTGTGCAGGTCGCCGGCGAGCACCCGGCGGACGAGCTCGTCGACGGGCACGCGCGCGTGCTCCATGTCGGACTCCTCGTCCTCGACCTCGAAGCGCTCCCCCTCGGCCTCGGACAGACCGCGGGCGAGGAAGATCCGTACGGCCTCGTCGCAGCCGCCGGCGGTGGTGTACACGTCGGTCAGGACCCGCCAGTCCTCGGCCTTGACATGCGCCTCCTCGTACAGCTCGCGCTGCGCCGCGTGCAGCGGGTTCTCCCCGGGCACGTCGAGCAGGCCGGCCGGGATCTCCCACAGCTTGTGCCGCACCGGGTGGCGGTACTGCCTGATGAGCAGGACGCGGTCCTCGTCGTCCAGGGCGAGGACGGCCACGGAACCGGGGTGGACCTGGTAGTCGCGGCGGACCACCGAGCCGTCGGGCATGACCACGTCGTCCGTGCGGACGGAGGTCTTGTTGCCCACGAAGGGGGTCTCCGTCGCGCGGATCTCCCACTCCTCGGGGGTGTCCTTGATCGTCATGCCCTGTCCTTCCACACGCTTTCAAAAGACCGGCCAGAGGAAAGCCGGGGTGCTCACCTTTTGAAGGTATGCACCCCGGCCACCGTACAACTGGTGTGTTACTTGGAATTCTTCCGCTCGACCGCGGCCTTCACGAGCCCGGCGAACAGCGGGTGCGGACGCGTCGGCCGCGAGCGCAGCTCGGGGTGCGCCTGGGTGGCGACCAGGTAGGGGTGGACGTCGCGCGGGTACTCCACGTACTCGACGAGCTTGCCGTCCGGCGAGGTGCCCGAGAAGAGGATGCCCGCCTTCTTCTCCAGCTCGGCGCGGTAGGCGTTGTTCACCTCGTAGCGGTGACGGTGCCGCTCCTCGACGTACTCCTTGCCGTCGTACACCTCGCGCACGATCGAACCCTCGGCCAGCTTCGCCGGGTACATGCCCAGGCGCATGGTGCCGCCCATGTCGCCCTCGCCCGCGACGATGTCGAGCTGCTCGGCCATGGTGGAGATCACCGGGTGGGCGGTGGCCGGGTCGAACTCGGTGGAGTTGGCGTCCGAGATGTCGGCCAGGTTCCGCGCGGCCTCGATCACGATGCACTGCAGGCCCAGGCAGAGACCGAGCAGCGGGATCTTGTTCTCGCGGGCGTAGCGGATGGCGCCGACCTTGCCGAGCACACCGCGGTCGCCGAAGCCGCCCGGGATGCAGACGCCGTCGACGTCGGCGAGCTGCGCCTTGGCACCGGCCGGGGTCTTGCAGTCGTCCGAGGTGACCCACTTGATCTTGACGCGGGCCCGGTTGGCGAAGCCGCCGGCGCGGAGGGCCTCGGTGACCGACAGGTAGGCGTCGGGCAGGTCGATGTACTTGCCGACCAGGGCGAGGGTGATCTCGTGGTCGGGGTTGTGGACGCGGTCCAGCAGGTCGTCCCAGGTCGTCCAGTCCACGTCGCGGAACGGCAGGTCCAGCTTGCGGACGACATAGGCGTCCAGGCCCTCACCGTGCACGGTCTTCGGGATGTCGTAGATCGAGCGGGCGTCGGGGCAGGCGACCACGGCGGCCTCGTCGACGTCGCACATCAGGGAGATCTTGCGCTTGATCGCGGTCGGAACCTCGCGGTCGCAGCGCAGCACGATCGCGTCCGGCTGGATGCCGATGTTCCGCAGCGCGGCCACGCTGTGCTGGGTAGGCTTGGTCTTCAGCTCGCCCGAGGGGCCGATGTAGGGCAGCAGCGAGATGTGCACCACGAAGACGTTGTCCCGGCCGACCTCGTGGCGGACCTGGCGGACGGTCTCCAGGAAGGGCAGCGACTCGATGTCGCCGACCGTGCCGCCGACCTCGGTGATCACCACGTCCACCTCGTCCGTCGCCATGCGCCGGATGCGGTGCTTGATCTCGTTGGTGATGTGGGGGATGACCTGCACCGTGTCACCCAGGTACTCGCCGCGCCTCTCCTTGGCGATGACCGTCGAGTAGACCTGGCCTGTAGTGACGTTGGCGGTGCCGTTCAAGTCGCGGTCAAGGAAGCGCTCGTAGTGTCCGATGTCCAGGTCGGTCTCGGCGCCGTCGTTGGTGACGAAGACCTCACCGTGCTGGAAGGGGTTCATCGTGCCCGGGTCGACGTTCAGGTACGGGTCGAGCTTCTGCATCACGACGCGCAGGCCCCGCGCCTTGAGCAGCATGCCGAGGCTGGAGGCGGTGAGGCCCTTGCCGAGAGAGGAGGCGACACCCCCGGTGACGAAGATGTGCTTGGTCGTCGTGGCTGTGCTGTTTCGGAAAGCAGCGGGCGGCATGGCCAAGAGGGGGCTCCCGTGGTCGCGGTATGGAGTGCGGTACGGCCGCCGGCCCGGAGAATCAGGGATTTCTCGCGGAGGCGCCGTCGCTGCGGTTCGGGGGTTTCGTGCCCACCGGTCCACGGGCTACCAGGGTATCAGCGCCGCGGCGGGATGGCCTCCGGCCACGCTCCGCGCACGGGCCGACACGGACATGCGGCTAGCAGGGGTTTCTCACCCGTGGCTCACTCGTTCGGCTCACACGGGTTGCCCGGAGCGGCACGCAGATCATCTACGTGCGTCGTATCCTGCTCGGACACTCGCTGCCGAGCCCCTCCGGAAAACACGGCACCACCCCCGCCCGTAAGCAACCGGAACAACGAGAGCTCGTCAGTTCGTTGAGCAAAGACTGTCGTTTTGCCTCAGGGCTCGGCGGACTGCTTTGCTTCACCGCTCAACGACGCACAACAACGACCCCTTGACCGCACTAGCGACAGCCCCCTTCTGCCGGGGGGCGACGTGGCCGTTCGACTGGAGATGCACGTGGCCGGGCGCATCGAAGACTACGCACTCATCGGAGACATGCAGACCGCTGCCCTGGTCTGCCGGGACGGGACAGTGGACTGGCTGTGCCTGCCCCGCTTCGACTCGCACGCCATCTTCGCCGGTCTGCTGGGCACCGAGGAGCACGGCTTCTGGCGCCTCGGCCCCGCCCACGCGGCCGACGCCGAGCCGCCCACGGCCGCCCGGCGCACCTACCGTGGCGACTCGCTGATCCTGGAATCGGAGTGGGACACCCCGCGCGGCACGGTCCGCGTGACCGATTTCATGCCCCCGCGTGACGGCGCCCCGCAGCTGATCCGGATCGTCGAGGGCGTCTCCGGCCGGGTGCCGATGCGCTCGGCACTCAGGATGCGGTTCTCCTACGGCCGGGTGGTGCCGTGGGTGCACAAGCACGAGGGGCGCACGGTGGCCGTCGCGGGCCCGGACTCCGTGTGGTTCGACACCACCGCCGAGACCTACGGAAAGTCGCTGACGACCTACGCGGACTTCACGGTCGCGCCGGGTGACCGGATCGCGTTCACCATCTCGTGGGAGCCCTCGCACAAGGAGCCGCCGGCCCTGCCGGAGCCCGAGCAGTCGCTGGAGGCGACGGAGAACTTCTGGCGCGAGTGGGTCGAGCACTGCACGTACCACGGGCCGTACCGCGAGGCGGTGATCCGCTCCCTGATCACGCTGAAGGCGCTGACGTACGCCCCCACGGGCGGCATCGTCGCGGCCCCCACCACCTCGCTGCCCGAGGACATCGGCGGCGTCCGCAACTGGGACTACCGCTACACCTGGCTGCGCGACGCGGCGATCACCCTGTCCTCCCTGCTGCGCACCGGCTATCGCGAGGAGGCCCGCGCCTGGCGTGAGTGGCTGCTCCGGGCGGTCGCCGGCGACCCCGAGAACCTGCAGATCATGTACGGCATCGCGGGCGAGCGCGAGCTGGGCGAGGCCGAGCTGGACTGGCTGCCCGGATACGAGAACTCCGCCCCGGTCCGAGTCGGCAACGGCGCCGCGCACCAGCTCCAGCTGGACGTGTACGGCGAGGTCACCGAGGCCCTGCATCTGGCCCACATGACCGGCCTGGCCCGCAACGACTACGCCTCCCTGCTCCAGCTGAAGCTGATCCGCTACCTGGAGGACCACTGGGACGAGCCGGACGAGGGCATCTGGGAGGTGCGCGGCCCGCGCCGCCACTTCGTGCACTCCAAGGTGATGGCCTGGGTCGCCGTCGACCGCACGATCAAGCTGATCGAGTCCGGTGACGCCGACGGCCCGCTGGAGCGGTGGCGCGAGCTGCGCGACGACATCCACCGGGACGTGTGCGAGAAGGGCTACGACAAGGAGCGCAACACCTTCACGCAGTCCTACGGCTCCAGGGAGCTGGACGCCTCGCTGCTGCTGATCCCGCAGATGGGCTTCCTGCCACCGGACGACAAGCGTGTCATCGGCACCATCGAGGCGATCCAGCGCGAGCTGTCCACGCCGGACGGCTTCATCCTGCGCTACCCCACCGTGGGCGAGCACGAGGGCGTCGACGGCCTCCCGGGCGACGAGGGCGCCTTCCTGGCCTGCTCGTTCTGGATGGCGGACGACCTCGCGATGATCGGCCGCGTGGACGAGGCCCGCAAGCTGTTCGAGAAGCTGCTGTCCCTGCGCAACGACCTCGGCCTGCTCGCCGAGGAGTGGGACCCGCGCCGCAAGCGCCAGGTCGGCAACTTCCCGCAGGCCTTCAGCCACGTGCCGCTGATCGACACGGCCCTGCGCCTGACGGCTTCCGGGGCGTACGGCGGCTGAGCGCGCGCCCGCTTAGGCTGGAAGCCGACGATTGCTCCCTTGCCGGAAGGGGGCGGCCATGGCTTCCCGCTCGAAGGCGGGCGCGGCCCTCGCCGCGCTGCGCGAGGATCTGACCGGCGACGTGTTCGCCCCGGGGGAACCGGGCTACGACGAGGCCCGCACCGTGTTCAACGCCATGGTCGACCGGCGGCCGGCGGTGATCGCGCGGTGCGCGCACGAGGCCGACGTCGTACGGGCGGTGCGCTTCGCCAGGGACCTGGACCTGCACATCGCCGTGCGCGGCGGCGGGCACGGCGTCGCGGGCTCGGCGCTGGGGGACGGGGCGCTCGTAGTGGACCTGCGCCGGATGCACAAGGTGACCGTCGATCCGGCGGCGGAGGCGGTACGGGTCGAAGGCGGCGCCACGATGAGCCACCTGGACCGGGCCACGCGGCCCTACGGCCTCGCCACCGCCGGCGCCCGGGACTCGGCCATCGGGGTCGCGGGATTCGTCCTGGGCGGCGGCACCGGCTGGCTGGACCGGGCCCTCGGCCTTGCCGTCGACAACCTGATCGGCGTCGAGCTGGTCACCGCCGACGCCGAACGGGTCCACGCCAACCCCGACGAGAATCCGGAACTGTTCTGGGCGCTGCACGGCGGCGGCGGCAACTTCGGCATCGCCACCGCACTCACCCTGGAGCTGCACGAGCTGCCGGAGTTCTCCGTCGCGCTGCTGTTGCACCTCCCCGAGTTCGGCCGGGAGGTGGTCCGCGCCTTCCGCGAGATCATCCGCACCGGCCCCGACCAGGTGGGCGGCGCGGTGGTGTACCTGACCGCGGACAGGCCGGTGTGCGGTGCGCTGCTGACGTACGCGGGCGGTGAGGCGGATCTGCGCAAGCTCGCCGAGCCGCTGCTCGCGTTGCCGCACGAGGCGGAGCTGGTGGGCGCCGAGGCGCGGCGTCTGCTGGACGCCCCTGCGGGGCTGCGCGCCCACTGGTCGGCGGAGTGCCTGACGGGTCTGCCCGACGAGCTGGTGGACGTCTTCAGCGCCCGCGCGGAGGCCATGCCGGTGCCGAGCGGCTCCCGGCACATGCTCTTCCCTCTCGGCGGCGCGGTCGCCACCGGACCCGCCGCGTACCCGGTGGCGTACCGG
The DNA here is from genome assembly GCF_044453765.1 of Streptomyces sp. NPDC051636. Taxonomy (NCBI): domain Bacteria; kingdom Bacillati; phylum Actinomycetota; class Actinomycetes; order Kitasatosporales; family Streptomycetaceae; genus Streptomyces; species Streptomyces sp. NPDC051636. The sequence continues at coordinate 218,072 of NZ_JBITDA010000012.1, forward strand.
GACGCGCCCTGGGTGGTGCGTCCCTTCGCCCGCTGGGCCGACCCGGCCGACGACGAGCGGGCCGCCGCCTGGGTACGGGACGCCCGCGCCGACGTCCGGTCCTGGAGCACCGGTGCCGTCTGCCTCAGCCTTGTCGGCGACGAGGGACCCGACCGGGTCAGGGCGGGTCTGGGCGCCGGGAACCTGCTGCGCCTGGAGAAGGTGAAGCGGACGTACGACCCCGACAACGTCTTCCGCTTCAACCACAACATCAAGCCGGTGTAGCCGGCGGACCAGGAGATGTCCTTCGGGCGTTCCCGCAGGTAGCGTCCGCTGCATGGACAGCCGTACGGACACCACGTTCGATACCCAGGGCGCCGGGATCACCGTGCAGCGGGCGCTCGAACTGCCCGGGCTGCGCAGCGGGCTCCCGGAGATCCTGGCGGGCGCCGACCGGCTGGGGCGCACCGTCCGCTGGGTGCACGCGGGCGAGGTGCCGAACATCGCCTCGCTGCTGAAGGGCGGCGAGCTGCTGCTCACCACCGGCTACGGGCTGGGCACCCGCCCGGCCGAGCAGCGGGCGTTCGTGCGCACCCTCGCCGAGCGGGGCATCGCCGCCCTGGTAGTGGAGCTGGGCCCGCGCTTCACCCGGCTGCCCGCCGCCCTGGTGGACACCGCACGCGGCGCCGGGCTCCCACTCGTCCAGCTGCACCGCGAGGTGCCCTTCGTCGCCGTCACCGAGGAGATCCACACCGAGATCGTCAACGGCCACTACGCGCTGCTCCAGCGGGCGGAGGAGGTGCACCGCCGCTGCACCGAGGCCCTGCTCGGCGGCGGCGGGGTGCCGCAGGTGCTCGGCATCCTGGCCGACTTCAGCGGCAACCCGGTCTTTCTGGAGACGACGGACGGACGGCTGCTGTACGCCGCCGGGGCCGGGCCCGAGGGCGCGGATCCCCTGCAGGTGTGGGAGGGGCTGCGCGGTCCGCACAAGGACACCCCGCCGCCGGCCGGATCGGTGCTGGTGGACGTGCCGGGCGGCGGTCCGGGCACGGGGTCGGTACGGGCCCGGCTGGCCCTGCTGCCCGTCCGGGGCCCGCTCGCCCCCGTGCACCGCATCGCCGCCGAGCGGGCCGCCGGGATCCTGGCCGTGGTGCTGATGCAGGCCCGCCAGGAGGAGGAGCTGGCGGCGCGGGGCCGGGGCGACTTCCTCACCGACCTCGCCGAGGGCCGGATCGCGGCGGAGGACGCCCCGGCGCAGGCCCGGGTACTGGGCTTCAAGCCGGGCGGCAGCCCGCTGCTGCCCGTGGTGATGCGGCTCGGCGACACACTGTCGCCGGGGGGCGGCTGGGCGGTCCTCGCGCGCGCGGTCGCCGAGGAGCTGGCCTCGGTCGGGGTCCCCGTACTGCTCGGCGTACGGCCCGTCGAGGGCCGCGTGCCCCTCCTGCTGGGCCTGCGCTCGGAGTCGGAGCGGTCGGCGGTCGCGGACCGGGTCGCCGCGGCGCTGCGGGCCGGGGTGGAGCGGGCGGGGATGCAGCGGCCCGGGGCCCGGCCGCCGGTCGTGGTCGTCGGGGTGGCCGGCGGCTGGGCGGCCGCGTCGGCCGGTCTCCGGCACGCGGCGGAGACGGCGACGGCGGCCCAGGGCCTGACCGACCGGCCCTGGTACGACGCCCGCCGCCTGGACATCGATCTGCTGCTGTGGCGGCTGCGCGACCACCCGGACCTGGCGGCGTTCGTGGACCGGGCCATCGGCCCGCTGCGCGACCACGACCACCGCTCCAAGCCGCCGCTGCTGCCCACCCTGGAGACGTACCTCGCCCATGCGGGACGCAAGGCCGAGACCGCCCGCGAGCTGCACCTCAACCGCCAGACGCTCTACAACCGCCTCGCCCGCATCGGAGAGTTGCTGGGCACCGACCTCGACGACCCGCAGACGGTCCTGGCGTTGAGCCTGGCGCTGCGGGCCCGCCGGCACGTTCCCCAGAGTCTCAGGGAAGCGGCCTTGGCTGGGTCAACTCGTCGTAAACGCTGAGGACTTGGGCGACCGTCTCGTCCTCCGTGGGCCAGGTGGCCGCCTGCCGTACACCTCTGTCCCTGAGCTCCTCGCACCGCTCGGGGTCCCCGAGCAGCCGGACCACGGCGTCCGCGAGCGCCTCCGCGTCCGCGTACGGGACGAGTTCGGCCGCGTCGCCCACGAGGTCGGGGACGCCGCCGACGGCGGTCGCGACGAGCGGCACGCGCGCGTGCAGGGCCTCCTGGGCGAGAACGGAGCGGGACTCCCAACTGCTGCACAGCAGCGCGATGTCGGCGGCGGCGAGCAGCTCGCCGACGTCGTCGCGGCGCCCGATGAGCCGGACGGGAAGCTCCTCGTCCTCGATCCGCCGCTGGAGCACCGGGCGCAACGGCCCCTCCCCCGCGATGACGAGCAGCGGCATGGGATCGAGACGGCACCACAGGCGGGCCGCGTCCAGCAGGACGCCGTAGCCCCGGTGCCGGTCGAGGGAGCCGACCGCGATGAGCAAGGGACGTCCGGTGGCGCCGAGTTCGGCCCGCACCTTCGGCGGCAGCCGGTCGGGGTCCTCGTGGTCCACGGACGGGCGGGACCGGGGCAGGGTGACGGCGGCGAGCCGGGCGTCCCGGGCCCCGGTGCGGCGCGCCCGGTCCACCAGGTCCGAGGTGGTGCCGAGCACCACGGCGGCCGTCTTCGCCACCCGGCGCTCCAGCAGCCGCAGCAGATGCGCCCGCGCACCCTCGGCGTGCGCCCGGTTGTGCCAGGTGACGACGAGGGGGGTGCGCCGGCCGCCGAGCGCGAGCACGGCCCGGAAGGAGGCGTGCAGCCCGTGCGCGTGCACCAGGTCGGCTTCCGCGCAGGCGGCCCGGAGCGCGGCCACGGAGGCCGGGTCGCTGCTGCGGGGCACGTGCACGTGGTCGGCGCCGACCCCGGTGAAGTCGTACGTGTGATCCGCCTCGACGGGGGCGCACACCGTGACGCGCACGCCCCGCGCGACCAGTCCGGCGGCCAGGGAGCGTACGTGCGCGCTGCTCCCGGCGTTGCCCCCGCCCAGGACCTGCACGGTACGCAGCGGCGACTGACCGTGCGGTGAGGTACTGCTCGCGGGGCTCACGTGGCCGGGGCTCCTGGTTCGGCGTCGGGCGGTCACGAAGGGACGCACAGAAGGTATCGGGCGGAGGGGTGTACCGCGCGCGCCTCCTACACGGACTGGGTTCCCTGCCAAGGATGCCAGGACGTACGGGTGTTCCGGACACGCCCCGGAGCGCCGACCGCGCCACGCACGGCCTCTGGAGGCGTGAGCATCACCCACACGAGTGAACAACCGCCCATGCGCGCGAGCCTCACAGCGAGCGCGCCCAGTCGGTCACGCGGTCGCCGTACACGGCCGCGGCCACCACCGCGGCGGCGTACGCCACCAGTCCCGCCCGCTGGTTGCCCGCAACGACGGCGGCACCCAGAGCGGCACCCAGCGCATGCGCCCCCGTGTCGCCGATCATCGCCCGCTCGCCGAGGTCGTCGGGCAGCACGGCCACGGCCGCCCCGGTGGCGACGGCGGCCAGCTCTGCCCCCGGCCCCCTCCGCACCAACCCGGCCGCCCCGAGCCCGGCGACCGCACCGGCGGCCCGCCCCGGCCGGACGTCCACGAGGTTCACCGCGTGCGCGGCCCCGGCGATCACCACCCCGGCCAGCACCTTGTCGAGGAACCGCTCCTTCAGCACCGCCCCCGCCACCAGCCCGGCGGCCGAGATCCCGAACAGCTTCACCGCCCCGCTGGTGACCTCACCGTCCCGCAGCGCCGACAGATGCGCCCCAAAGCCCCGCCGGGGGTCACCGGCTCCCGCCACGTCGTCATAGGCGCCACAGGCCCCGGCGGCCAGCACCGCGAACCCGGCGGCGGGGTGCACCCGCGCCGCCCCGGCCACCGCCGCCAGGGCACTCGCGGGCCCCGCGTACAGCTCGACGGTCCGCCCGGCGTAGTTCTTCCGCTCCCAGCGGTCCCGCCCGCCGGGCGCCTTGGCGCGCAGGACGGCGGTCCCGGCGCGGGTGAGCCCGGCGGCGAGTGCGAGGGAACCGATGCCACGGCCGGTGATTCCCATCCGCTACCCGTCCGCCCGGGCCGTCGCCAGCAGTTCCTCCGCGTGGGCGCGGGCCGTCTCCGAGTCCTCCTGGCCGGCCAGCATCCGGGACAGCTCGCGGATGCGCTCCTCGCCCTCCAGCACCTTCACGCCGGACCGGGTGACGGAGCCGTCGTTGGTCTTCTCGACCAGCAGCTGCCGGTCCGCGAAGGCGGCGACCTGCGGAAGGTGGGTGACGACCACGACCTGCGCGGTCTTCGCGAGCCGCGCCAGCCGACGCCCGATCTCGACCGCCGCCTTGCCGCCGACACCGGCGTCGACCTCGTCGAAGAGGTACGTCGGCACCGGGTCGGTCCCCGCGAAGACGACCTCCACGGCGAGCATCACGCGCGACAGCTCACCGCCGGACGCGCCCTTGGCGATGGGCCGCGGCGGCGCACCCGGATGCGGCGCGAGCAGCAGCTCGACCTCGTCCGCGCCCGACGGCCCGTACGCGACCGTACGCCCGCCGACCTCGACGCCCTCCGGGTCCTCGGTCTGCCGGATGTCGAAGGACACGCGCGCGTGCGGCATGGCGAGCGAGGCGAGTTCGGCGGTCACCGCGGCGGCGAACCGCTCGGCGGCCTCCGTCCGCGCGTCCGTCAGCGCCTGCGCCAGCCCGCTCAGTTCGGCCCGCAGCGCGTCCCGTTCGGCGGTCAGCTCACCGATCCGCTCGTCATCGCCGTCCAGCTCGGTCAGCCGCGCGGCGCTCTGCTCGGCCCACGCCAGCACGGCGTTGACGTCGTCCCCGTACTTCCGCGTGAGGGCGGTCAGCGCGGCCCTGCGCTCCTCCACGGCGGCCAGCCGCAGCGGATCGGCGTCCAGGTCGTCGGCGTACCCCGCCAGCTCGCCCGCCACGTCACCGAGCAGGATCCCGATCTCCCCGATCCGGTCCGCGAGGGACGCCAGCGCCGGGTCGTGCGACCGCACGGCCTCCAGGGCCCGGTGCGCACCCGCGACGAGCGTGGCAGCGTCGATGCCCTCGGGGTCCTCGGGATTGCCCGCGAGAGCGGCATGCGCGGCCGTGGCGGCGGACGCCAGCGCCTCCGCGTGCCCCAGCCGCTCGGCCTCCTCCGCGAGCTCCACGTCCTCCCCGGCCCGTGGCTCCACGCCCGCGATCTCGTCGAGCCCGTAGCGCAGCATGTCGGCCTCCTGGGCCCGCTCACGCGCGCGGGTGACGATCTCCTCCAGCTCGGCGGAGACCGCCCGCAGCCGCCGGTAGGCCTCGCCGTACTTGGCCAGCGGCACCGCGACGGCGTCGCCCGCGTACCGGTCGAGCGCCTGCCGCTGCCGGGACAGCTTCAGCAGCCCCTGCTGGTCGGTCTGCCCGTGCACGGCCACCAGCTCGTCGGCCAGCTCGGCGAGCACCCCCACGGGCACACTGCGCCCGCCCAGGTGCGCCCGAGACCGCCCCTCGGCCGAAACGGTACGGCTGATCAGCAGCGCCCCGTCGTCCAGCTCGGCCCCGGCCTCCTCGGCCCGTACGGCGGCGGAGGCGTTCGCGGGCACGGCGATCCGTCCCTCCACGACCGCCTTGGCGGCCCCGATCCGCACGAGCGCCGGATCCGCCCGGCCGCCCAGCAGCAGCCCCAGGCTGGTGACCACCATGGTCTTGCCCGCACCCGTCTCACCGGTGACGGCGGTGAACCCCGGCGACAACTCGACGACAGCGTCGTCGATGACTCCGAGCGACCGTATCCGCATCTCCTCCAACACGGAGAAGACCATACGAGGTCCGGCCACACAAGTGCGAGGTGCCCTGTCACCCGGGTGAGTGGACGGACGGCTAGTGCGGCGCGCCCCGCCACCCGGAAACCGGCAACGCGAACTTCGCCACCAGCCGATCCGTGAACGAAGCGTGGTGCAGCCGGGCCAACCGCACCGGCACGGCCCCCCGCCGCACCTCGATCCTCGCCCCGGGCGGCAGCTCGACGGTCCGCCGCCCGTCACACCACAGCACCCCCGGCGGAATGTTCGGCAGAACCTCCACCGCGAGCACCGAATTGGGAGAGGTCACCAACGGCTTCGCGAAAAGCGCGTGCGCCGAGATCGGCACCATCAGCAGCGCCTCCACCTCCGGCCACACCACAGGCCCACCCGCGGAGAACGCATACGCCGTGGACCCGGTCGGAGTCGACAGAACGATCCCGTCGCACCCGAACCCCGTGACCGGCCGCCCGTCGATCTCCAGCACGACCTCGAGCATCTTCTCGGCGGACACCTTCTGCACGGCCGCCTCGTTCAGCGCCCAGTCCGTGTGCACGATGTCCCCGTTGCGGTGCACGACGACGTCGACGGTCATCCGTTCCTCGACCTCGTACGACTTCGTCACCACCCGGTCCACGACCTTGTCGAGGTCGTCCCGCTCGGCCTCCGCGAGGAACCCGACCCGCCCGAGGTTGATGCCGAGCATCGGCACCCCGGAGGCCCGCGCGAACTCGGCGCCGCGCAGCAGCGTGCCGTCACCGCCGAGCACGATCAGCAGCTCGCACCCGTCGAGACTGTGCGGGGTCGCTTCCGCGACGAGCTCCACCTCCTCAGGCAGCGGCAGGTCGGCCGCCTCCGCCTCCAGGACGCGGACCCCGATGCCGGACCGCAGCAACCCCTTGACCACCAGCTCGGCACTGCGGATGGCCGCGGGCCGCCCGGTGTGCGCGAGCAGGAAAACAGTACGAGCTCGGTTCTGTGTCAACGCGGCCCCTCCGCCACTGCACGGTCAACGTCGGCCGGGTCCAGAGCGGGTGCCCCGGAACGCAGCCACAGAAAGTACTCGACGTTCCCGGAGGGCCCGGGAAGCGGACTGGCGGTGACACCCTTCACCCCGAGCCCCAGTTCCCACGCCTTCTCGGCCACGCCCCGCACGGCCTCCGCCCGCAGCTGCGGGCTGCGCACGACGCCCCCGCTGCCCAGCCGCTCCTTCCCCACCTCGAACTGCGGCTTGACCATCATCACCAGGTCGGCGTCCGGCTTCACACACCGCGCCAGGGCCGGCAGCACCAGCCCGAGCGGGATGAAGGACAGATCACCCACGACAAGATCCACAGGTTCCCCATCGATCGCTTCAAGCGTCAACTCGCGTACGTTCGTACGGTCCTTGACGGTGACGCGTTCATCGCTGCGCAGAGACCAGGCGAGTTGTCCGTATCCCACGTCGACGGCGACGACGTGCGCGGCGCCCGCCCGCAGCAGGACGTCGGTGAAGCCGCCGGTGGACGCGCCCGCGTCCAGCGCGCGCCGCCCCTCGACGGCCAGCCCCTGGGGGACGAACGTCTTCAGCGCGCCGGCGAGCTTGTGGCCGCCCCGGGAGACGTACTCGGGGTCGCTGTCGTCGGCCGAGACCACGATGGCCGCCGCGGTCTCCACCTGCGTGGCCGGCTTGGTCGCGACGGTCTTGCCGACGGTGACCCGCCCGGCGGCGATCAGCTGGCTGGCGTGCTCGCGCGAGCGCGCGAGCTTCCGGCGGACCAGCTCCGCGTCCAGACGGCGGCGTGCGACTCCTGCCACGTTCGGTTCAGCTCCTGCTCTGATAAGCCGACGGGGGCGCCGGAGGTCCCGGACGGGCGTCGAGCGCGGTGAGCGCGTCGCGCAGCCCCCGGTGTACATCCTCGTACACCTCCACGTGTCCGTCGGTGGCGAGGTGGTCGGCGTCGGCCAGCCGCTCCAGCTGGGCGTCGACGTCGGCGTTGCCGGTGGGGGTGCGGGGCACGTTCAGCGGTGCGGGGACGGCGGGGGCGTACTCGGGTTCGACCGCAACCTCCGCTTCCTCGCGCACCTCCGCCTCGGGCACAGACTCGCTCATGCCCAGACGCTACCTCGAACCGCTGCGGTACCGTCGGTCGCGATGGCAACGATTGAAGAGTGCCGTGCCGCACTGGAGAAGTTCTCGGACAACATGCAGGGCGCCGAGGGCGACGTCCGCGCGGCCGCGGCCATGGACCGTTCGGTGAGCTGCCGCATCACGGACCTGGACGTCACCTTCGTCGGCCGGCTCACCGGCGGCCGGATCGAGGTCGACGAGACCCTCCAGGGCCCTCCGCGGGAGAAGGCCGAGATCCGGCTGACGATGACCGGCGACGACCTGGTCGCGATGGTCGGCGGCGATTTGAATTTCGCGAAGGCGTGGGGCTCGGGCCGGGTGAAGCTGGAGGCGAGCCTGCTCGACGTGTTCCGCCTCAGGAAGCTTCTGTAGCGGCCGCCTTCAGCGCCTCGGCCCGCGCCCTGCGCGCCGCCGGCACCACCAACGGCGTGCCCGTCTCCGGGTCGTCGATGACCTGGCAGCGCAGGCCGAAGACCTCCTCGACCAGTGCGGCGGTGACGATGTCGTCCGGCGTGCCCTCGGCGACGACCCGGCCGCCGCGCAGGGCGATGAGGTGGGTGGCGTACCGGGCCGCGTGGTTGAGGTCGTGCAGGACGGCGACCAGGGTGCGGCCCTGGGTCTCGTGCAGCTCGGCGCACAGGTCGAGTACGTCGATCTGGTGCTGGATGTCCAGGTACGTGGTCGGCTCGTCGAGCAGCAGCAGCGGGGTCTGCTGGGCGAGCGCCATCGCGATCCACACGCGCTGCCGCTGACCGCCGGACAGCTCGTCCACGTACCGGTCGGCCAGCTCGGCGACCCCGGTCTGCGCCATGGACTCCCGCACGACCCGCTCGTCCTCGGCGGACCACTGCCTGAGGATCCCCTGGTGCGGGTAACGGCCCCGGCCCACCAGGTCACCCACGGTGATCCCGTCCGGCGCGATGGACGACTGCGGCAGCAGACCGAGCGTGCGCGCGACCTTCTTCGCGGGCATCGACTGGATGACCTGCCCGTCGAGCAGCACCCGGCCCTCGCTCGGCTTCAGCATCCGCGACAGCGCCCGCAGGAGCGTCGACTTGCCGCACGCGTTCGGGCCGACGATCACCGTGAAGGAGTTGTCGGGGATCTCCACCGACAGCTGCTCGGCGATGACGCGCTGGTCGTAGGCGAGGGTGACGTTCTCGGCGGACAGGCGGTTCACGGTGCTCCTTCGGTTGTTCGTCTCGCCGGTGGTGCTCATATCCGGCCCGCCCTGCGCTCGGTGACCAGCAGCCACAGCAGGTAGAGGCCGCCGAGGACGCCGGTGACCACGCCCACGGGCAGCTGGTCGGCGCCGAAGGCGCGCTGCGCGGCCCAGTCGGCGGTGACCAGCAGGGTGGCGCCCATGCAGAGGGAGGGCACCAGGCTGGGCCCGGGCGAGCGGGTCAGGCGCCGTGCGAGCTGGGGCGCGGTCAGCGCCACGAAGCTGACGGGGCCGGCGGCGGCCGTGGCGGCGGCGGTCAGCAGCACGGCGGAGACCATCAGCACCAGCCGTACGCGCTCCACACGCACCCCGAGCGCGTACGAGATGTCGTCGCCCATCTCCGTCATCCGCAGCCCGCGCGCGTTGGCGAGGACGAGCGGTACGAGCACGGCGCACAGGGCGAGCAGCGGCCAGACCTGGTCCCAGTCGCGGCCGTTGAGGGAACCGGTCATCCACACGACCGCGCGGGCCGCGTCGACGAGGTCGGCCTTGGTGAGCAGGTAGCCGTTGACCGCCGTGGCGACGGCGGAGACGCCGATGCCGACCAGGACCAGCCGGTAGCCGTGCACGCCCTGCTTCCAGGCGAGCAGATAGATGGCGAACCCGGTCACCAGGCCGCCGATCAGCGCTCCGACGGTGACCTGGGTGGCGTTTCCGGACAGCAGCACGATCACGGTGAGCGCCCCGGCCGTGGAGCCCTGCGAGAGGCCGAGCACGTCCGGGCTGCCCAGCGGATTGCGGGAGACCGACTGGAACAGAGCACCGCCGAGGCCGAGCGAGGCCCCGACCAGGAGGCCGACGAGGACGCGCGGCAGCCGCAGGTCGCGGACGATGTACTCCTGGATCTGGTTGCCGTTGCCGGTCAGCGTCTTGAGGACGTCGGTGGCGGAGATGGGGAAGTCACCGGTGCCGATCAGCAGGACACTCGCGGCCAGCGTGGCGAGCAGCAGCAGGGCGACGACGCTCAGCGCGCGCACGTCCACGCGCACGGAGAGCCCGCCGGGGGTGCGCAGAGCGCGGACGGCGCGGCCGTTCTGACGGGTCTTCACAGTTGCGCCGTCCTCCGCCGTCGTACCAGAAAGATGAAGACCGGGCCGCCGATGATCGCGGTGACGATGCCGACCTGGAGTTCCGCCGGCCGGGCGACGATCCGGCCGATGACGTCGGCGCCGAGCAGCAGCACGGGCGACAGGACCGTCGCGTACGGCAGGATCCAGCGCAGGTCGGGGCCGGTGAAGGAACGCACGACGTGCGGCACCATCAGGCCGACGAACATGATCGGACCGCACGCGGCGGTCGCCGCGCCGCACAGCAAGGTGGCGGCGAGCATGGCCAGGGCGCGGGTGCGGTTGAGGTTGGCGCCGAGGGCGCGGGCGGTGTCGTCGCCCATCGCCACGGCGTTCAGCGGCCGGGCGAGCAGCAGGGCGAGGACCGTGCCGACGGCGAGGAACGGCAGCACCTGTGTGATGGTCGAGTCGGTGGCCGAGGACAGTGAACCCACCGTCCAGAAACGCATCCTGCCGAGCGCCGCGTCGTCCATGATCATCACGGCCTGGAGGTAGCCGTAGAGCGCGGCGCTGATCGCCGTACCGGCGAGCGCCAGCCGCACGGGCGTCGCCCCCCGGCTGCCGCCGAGGAACCACACGAGCGCCCCGACCGCCGCCGCGCCCACGAACGCGAACCACACATAGCCGCTCAGGCTGGTGACGCCGAAATAGGTGATGGCCGTGACCACCGCCGCCGACGCGCCCGCGTTGATGCCGAGCAGCCCGGGATCGGCCAGCGGGTTGCGGGTGAGCGCCTGGAGCACCGCCCCGGACAGGCCGAGCGCTGCGCCGGCCAGCAGCCCGAGGAGGGTGCGGGACACCCGTTCGTCGACCACGACGTCGCCGTACGTCCCCGTGTCGTGGAACAAGCCGTGCCAGACCTGGTCCACCGACAGCTCCTTCGCACCGATCGCGATGCTCGCCAGGGCGACGAGCACCAGGATCGCGACCGCGGCCAGGAGCCCAAAAGCCCGTATCGCCCGGCGGGTTGGGGGCGCGGGGGCGGTGTCCGCGCGCTGTTCGGGAGGACTGTCGACCAACACGAGGTTAGGTTAGCCTACCCTCGCATTCGGTCTCGATCCCGTGCGGACGACACGGGCCGGGTTGCCTCCGCTCAGAGTCCCAGTCGCGCCAGCGCCTTCTCCCCGTCCAGCTCGCAGGAGCCCGCCCCGGCCGCCGTCCAGGCCGCCGCGCACAGCGCCCGCAGCCCGTCGAGCGCCTCACCGTCGCCGTCCAGCTCCAGCCGCTCGGCACGGGCCGTCGCCGTCCAGCCTCCGCAGCGGAACCCGTCACCTTCCTCCGTCACCTCCGGCTGCCCGGCGAGCATCCCGCGCAGATCGGCGTCCACGTACGTCGGCCGGTGCTGCGGCGGCGCGGCCAGCAGCTGGGCGCCGTCGGTGACGCCGGTCAGGACCAGCAGCGAGTCGACGTCCCCGTTGAAGGCGCCCTCGATGTCCGTGTCCAGCCGGTCTCCGACCACCAAGGGCCGCTCGGCGCCCGTGCGCAGGATCGTCTCCCGGTGCATGGGCGGCAGCGGCTTGCCCGCCACCTGCGGCTCGGCGCCGGTCGCGATCCGTACGACCTCCACGGCCGCGCCGTTGCCCGGCGCGATGCCCCGCCCGCTGGGGATGGTCAGGTCGGTGTTGGACGCGAACCAGGGCACCCCGCCCGCGATGGCGTAACAGGCCTCCGCGAAACGCCCCCAGGGCAGATCGGGACCGCCGTACCCCTGAACGACCGCCGCCGGATCGTCGTCCGCCGACTCCACCGGCTCGAGCCCCCGCTCGCGCAGCGCCACCCGCAGCCCCTCACCGCCGACCACCAGCACCCGCGCCCCCGCCGGCACCTGCTCGCTGATCAGCCGCGCGACCGCCTGCGCGGAGGTGATGACGTCACCGTCCCCCGTCGGTATGCCGAGCTCCGTCAGGTGCGCGGCCACGGTGTCCGGGGTACGCAGCGCGTTGTTGGTGACGTAGGCCAGACGCATCCCGCCGTCACGCACTTTTGCCAGCGAGTCGACCGCGTGCGCGATCGCGTTCCCGCCCGCGTACACCACCCCGTCCAGGTCGAGCAGCGCCGTGTCGTACGCCTCGCTCAGGGGCCGCGCACTGCCCTCGGGCCTCGTCCTGACGCCCTGGCTCATTCCGCATCGCTCCTCGTTCGATCGCTCCTGCCTCGATCATGCCGCACGCCACTGACACACGTACGATGCCGAGATGAACACTGCAGGTCACTCGGAAGCAACGGCGCGCCGAGGCCTGGAACTCACCCCGTTCCGAGGCCTTCGCTACGACCCCGACCGGGTCGGCAGCCTGGCCGCCGTCACGTCCCCGCCGTACGACGTGGTCGTACGCCCCGACGGCCTGCGCCACCTCCATTCCGCCGACCCGCACAACATCGTCCGCCTGATCCTCCCCCAGGCCGGCACCCCCAGCGCCCGTACCGAACAGGCGGCCGGCACCCTGCGCCGCTGGCTGGCCGAGGGCGTCCTGACCGCCGACCCGGAACCCGGCCTGTACGTCTACGAACAGTGCGACGGTGACGGCATACTGCAGCGCGGCCTGATCGGCGCGTTGCGCGTCTCGGACCCGTCGGAGGGGGTGGTCCTGCCGCACGAGGACGTCATGCCGCCCGTCGTCGCTGAGCGCGCCGCTCTGATGCGCGCGACGCACGCGAACCTCGAGCCCCTGCTCCTGACGTACCGGGGCAACGGCGTCACGGCAGAGGTGATCGAGCGCACCGTCGAACGACCCGCGCTGCTGTCGACGACCACGGAGGACGGCTTCCACCACCGCCTCTGGTCGGTGACCGACCCCGCCGAGCTGGCCCTCGTCCAGTCGGACCTGGCCGGCCATCAGGCCCTGATCGCCGACGGCCACCACCGATGGGCGACCTACCGACTTCTACGCGCGGAGCACCCCTCCCCCAGCCCCTGGGACCACGGCTTGGTCCTCCTGGTCGACACGGCCCGCTATCCGCTCCGCGTCCGTGCCATTCACCGCCTGCTGCACGGCCTGCCGGTCACCGACGCGCTGTCGGCCCTCGATGGCCTGTTCGGCGTGACGCGCCTGGAGAAACCGCTGCCCGAGGCCCTGACGGCCCTCGCCGACGCGGCCTGCGCGGGCAACGCCTTCCTGCTCGCAGGCGACGGCGCCTTCCATCTGATCGACCGCCCGGACCCGGACCTCCTGGCCCGTACGATCCCCACGGACCGCCCGGCCGCCTGGCGCACCCTGGACGCCACGGTCCTGCACGCCACGCTCCTGGAACACGTCTGGCGCATCCCCGAGGACTCCCCCGAGCACATCGCCTACATACACGACACGGCCGCCACGGTTGCCAAGGCGGAGCAGGACGGCAGTACGGCGGTCCTGCTGCACCCCGTCCGCGAGGAGGTCGTGCGCGACTTGGCCCGCCAGGGCGTGACGATGCCCCGCAAGTCGACGTCGTTCGGCCCGAAGCCGGCGTCTGGGCTGGTGCTGCGGGCGCTCGACGTCTGAGACCTCGGCCTCTGAGACCTCGGCCTCGAGACGCAACAGGGCGGGACCTTGGAAGTCCCGCCCTGTCCTGACCGAAGTACGCCGGAGGTACGTCAGTCCTTGTCGCCGTCGATGTCGCCGTCGATGTCGTTGTCCGTGTCCGTGTCCGTGTCGAGGTTCTCCGCGTCGGTCTCGTCCTCGGCGAGCGCGTCGACGAACTCCACGCCGTCCAGCTCGGCCAGCCGGTCCGAGGCGTCCGTGCTGCCGTCCCGGTCGGCCTCGACGGCCTTGGCGAACCACTCACGCGCCTCGGCCCGCCGACCGGCGGCGAGCAGCGCGTCGGCGTACGCGTAGCGCAGGCGCGCGGTCCACGGCTGGACGGAGTTGGAGGCGAGCTCGGGGCTCTGCAGCGTCACGATCGCCGCGTCCAGCTGCCCCATGTCACGCCGGGCACCGGCCGCGACGAGCCGCATCTCGACCTGCCCGGCCTTGTCGAGCTTGTGCACTTCGGATGCCCCGGCCATGTCCAGCGCCTTCTCCGGCCGCCCGAGCCCACGCTCGCAGTCGGCCATCACGGGCCACAGCTCCACGTTGCCGGTCATCCGCCGCGCGGCCCGGAACTCGGCGAGCGCCTCGCCGTACTTCTGGTTCGCGTACGCGGCGAACCCGCCGGCCTCCCGGACAGCGGCAACACGGGACGCGAGCCGCAGGGCCACCTTGGAGTAGCCGTAGGCGCCCTCGGGGTCCTCGTCGATGAGCCGGGCGACCATCACCAGGTTCTTGGCGACGTCCTCCGCGAGCGTCTTCGGCAGGCTCTGCAGCTCCTGCCGTACGTCCTTGTCGATCTCGTCGCCGGTGACGTCCTCGGGGATCGGCAGCCGCTTGATGGGCTCGCGGTCACGGTCGCGCTCGTCCCGGCCACGGAAGCCGCCACGCCGGTCGTCGCCCCTGCGGTCGTCACGGCCACGGAAGCCACCGGGACGTCCAGCGTGGTCGTCGCGCCGACCGTAGCCGCCACGTCCTCGCTCGTCCCGGCCCCGGTCGTCACGGCCCCGGAACCCACCGCGCTCGCCCCGGCTGTCGTCGCGCCGGAATCCGCCACGGCCACCGCGTTCTCCACGGTCGTCGCGGCGGCCGTAGCCCCGGTCGTCATCACGGCGGGAGCCGGCACGGTCACCGTCGCGCCGGTCGTCCCGCCGGTCGTCCCGACGGGCATAGCCGGGCCGGTCACCGCGGCTGTCGTCACGCCGGTCGTCCCGCCGGTCGTCCCGACGGGCATAGCCGGGCCGGTCACCGCGGCTGTCGTCACGCCGGTCGTCCCGACGGTCGTCCCGACGGGCATAGCCGGGCCGGTCACCGCGGCTGTCGTCACGCCGGTCGTCCCGACGGGCATAGCCGGGCCGGTCACCGCGGCTGTCATCGCGCCGGTGGTCCCGACGGTCGTCATGACGGAATCCACCGCGCTCAGAACGGTCGCCCCGGTCATCACGGCGGAAGCCGCCGGAGCGGTCGTCACGGCCACGGAAACCGCCACGGTCACCGCGGTCATCGCCCCGACGGTCGTCCCGGCGACCGTATCCACCACGGTCGTCGTCACGACGGACCCCACCACGATCGCTGCCGCGGTCGTCGCGGCGGAACGGGGGACGGTCTCCGTCACGGCGGAATCCACGGTCGCGGTCGTCCCGACGCGGTCCGGACGCACGGTCGTCACGCCGGCCGTAGCCGCCACGATCGCGGTCATCACGGCCGCGGTCATCACGGCGGTCATCACGGCGGTCGTCGCGACCCCGGACGCCGCCGCGGTCACCGCGGTCGTCACTCCGACGGTCGTCGCGGCGACCGTATCCACTGCGGTCGTCGTCTCGACGGAACCCGCCGCGATCGCCACCACGGTCGTTCCCGCGACGCGGGCCCCCACGGAAACCAGCGCGGTCACTGCGTTCACCGCGGTCACCACTGTCCCGTCGCCGCTGGTCGCGCTCCGGTCGATCGTCGGGAGAGTTGGTGGACATGGGTGACTCCTGTCTTCGGTACCGCAAGTCATTCTAAAAACGAAAGGACCCCTGGTCCCAGCTGAACGCTGGTGACCAGGGGTCCTTCCCAAAGATTGTTCGGCGGTGTCCTACTCTCCCACAGGGTCCCCCCTGCAGTACCATCGGCGCTGTGAGGCTTAGCTTCCGGGTTCGGAATGTAACCGGGC